>NZ_CP022536.1 GCF_002237575.1 Spiroplasma corruscae | reverse complement strand
AAAAACTCCTCCATTTTTGTAATTATATTTTCAACCTCTTCTTTATTTTTAAAATTTATTATTATTGAATTATTTTTTATTTCAACATCTAAATTTATGTATAACAATATTTTTTCTTTAAGATCAATAAGTTTTAGAAATAATTCATTTCGAATAGGGAGATCACTTATTTCCCTTGCTGATAAATTATTATCTTCACTATATTTTAATCAATATATCAAAATATCATCACTAATTTTTTTATAATATTTAAAAATAAAATTTTGTATTTTTGAGGGTGTTAATTTATAACAACTGTCCAAAAATAATTTTATTCTTGTACTAAAGTTGTCTAATTTTCTAAAATAAAAAATTGTTGTATAACTTATATTAAGATTGTTTATTTTAATTTTCTCTAATATCTGTTTTTTGTCTAGCCCTATAAAAATATTTGTAATTTCTTTAATATACTGTCAATCAAAATTTTTAAAAGATAACACTAACTTTCCATACCTTCATGTGTGTTATAATTTTATTGGCAGACATTTTTATTATTTGCAATTTAAGATTTATGTTTGTCACCTTGCACATTTTTTGAAATGTGCTTTTTTTATTTAATATCAATTTAACCTCCGCGTAGCTTTGCTACACGATTATTATACACATAATTATTTAACTTTTTAAATAATAATTTATTTAATACTATTTATTATTCATTAATAAAATATTTAAGTTTATTTAATATGTTATTTAATATATTAAATAACAACAAAAACGTGCTCTCACGCACGTTTTTTTATTAATTTAAAGCATATAGTAAGCTGGTACGATCAAATATTAAAGGTTTTTATAATTATTACAAAAAAACCTAGTATTTAAAGGGTTTAATCAATCCCATCTTTACCCAATTTCTTATAAAACAATTCTAAAGAGCTAATCCAGTTTAATTAGTAAATTTAGTTAAATTAGTTAATTTAGTTATTTTTTTTAAATTAGTTTGCTTAGTTAAGCAAAACCAACAACCCACCCGTTATACAAAAACGCCAAAAACACTTTATATAAATACAAAGTTCCAAATTAGTTTGCTAATAAATTAATTCCTACAAAATAAATCAGCTGATAAATTACCACTATAAAAATACCATAATTTTCTTTTACCAAAAGTTAAAAGGGGGTTCTTTTTTTTCTTCAGAAAGTTCTTGTTTTTCATCTTTTTTTTGTTCATCAAAACTTAACTTTTGATCAATATTATTATTCTTTTTTCCATTCTCTGCATTTTTAATGTCATTTTCTTCTTTTCGCTTTTTTTTATTAAACAACATCAAAAATATCTTTTGCTCTTCTCCTGCAACAAAATCTTTATATTCATTATTTATAAATTTAAACAATTCTATAAATTCTCCATAACTTCTATATTTTTTTTCTTCAATTATCTCACCGTTTTTATCATCAATTATTCTAAAATGCTGGTTTCATTTCAACCTAACACCACATGAATAAAAATCATTTAATTTAATTACATTTCCATAAAAGCTTTTGTTAATCCCTTGATATATTAATTTACCTGTTTTTTTATTAATAAACTCGTTATTAACTACTTCTTGTTTTTCAACTCCACCCTTAGGAAAATATGTTTCAATTATTCTTCCATTTTTTTTATCATGTATTCAAACTAAAAAACTGTTACTTCCTTTTTTATGATTTTCACTCTTGATCCAATCTTTTTTTATCATTATATTACTCAAAGTTTTTCAACTATAATATTGATTAATTACTTCCTCTTTAATCCCCAAAATATGTCTAATTTTATTAATTAATAACTTAGCATCCTTTTGACTAATCATCTCAAGTTGTTTTTCACTCGGCAAAGTCTCAAAATCACTATTCTCAAAATCCAGTTTCTTATAAAGATTCTTCAAATAGTTTAGTTGTTTTTCACTTATGTATTTGTTATTCAAACCAACCATAACTTTACCTTTCAATAAAAAAAGTCTTAAAATACCCCCAAAACAAGTACTTTAAGACTTTACATATTATATAATAAGCAAGCTCTCTTTTTTACTCTCAAAGTGTTTTTTTGAGGAGTTATCTATTTAGTCATTGCGCCACCACAACTAAATTAGATAATATTTATTTCTAATTTAAATATACCACATTTTTAATTATTACAATTATTTAAAAAACATTTTTGAATACATAAAATTTCCTTTTTACCTTTCCAACCCCTCATTTTTATTTTTCATAAAAAAACCCTTGAAATTCTATATCTATTTATAGTCATACTATCATTTATTCTTTTTTTAAAAACTTTGTTAAGAGAGTATCTTTTTTCACACTCAACACAATAAACCATAATTTCACTATTTACATCTTCTTTTTTTATTCCTAATGAACTTCTTTTTATTAACCCATTAAACCTTAAAACAGAACATAACTTTTCATAATAATCTCATATTACTTTAATTTTCTCTTGTTCAACAAATCGTTCATCAAATTCTTTTAATCCCTTTTCAATCATTTCTTTTTGAGCTATATTTCATATATTTAATATATTTTTTTTTACTTCTAATCTTCTAAATTTTTTATCTCTTAAGAAATTTATCAACCCAAGCCCCAATGACCCAATTGCTGTAACAACACCACAAACACTAGTAATAATTAAAACAATATCTTTTATATCCATACCTAAATTTTACTAAAATTAACATATTTCAACAAAAAAACCTTAAAATTATACCTTTTTTTAAAAATTTATTCTATAATTACTTTGTAAGTAATAAGTAGCAGGTGAAATTAACCTGGTTTAAATTTGCTTGTTGCTTACTCTCAATCTTTTTTTACTCTCAAAGGTCTTGCTTGAGAGTAAAAAAATATCACTCAAAGTGTTTGTTTGAGTAGATGAATATAACTTCGTCAAAGTGTTTTTTTGAGAAGTTATATATTTTTAGGGGCGCCACCCTTAAAAATGAATAATAAAAGGGTAGGGGTAAACCCTATTTTTTTATTTCCTAAATTAGACCCATATAGGCCTAAAAAATCAATAAATAAATAAATTATCAAAACTTAAATTTTTTATTAAAAAATAGGGGTGTTAAACACTGTTAAACACCATTTCTTCAACAAATAATAAAAAAAACTAGATTAACTAGTTTTTTTTATTTAGTTTTAACTATTTCACTCATTTCTTTTTCTTTAAGCTTTTGCTCTTTCATTTGTTTATATTGTTTGTAAGCATCAATTTCTTTTCATTTTTCTATAACTATATCTTTAGCTTTCTTTTCTAAACTGCTCAACTTTTCAACCAATTGCTCAGGGGTTAAAACTTTTTCTCCATATTTATATTCACCATTTATTTGTTTATCACTTCTTAAACTAATTTTTGTATTATTTGTTAAATCTATTTTTATTGCTCCAAATTCTGCATCTTTAGCATAATTTGCAACATCATTTTTCCTAAATTGACTATACATAGCCAATTTAGTAACTGGATCTAACACTTTTTCACCATTACTTTTATTTATCATCATATCATCTGGATTACCATAAATCCCAGCCTTCATTGGTGTCACATATTCATAAACAGTATTAAAATACATACTATTGTTAAATTCATCTTTTCCCAATAAAATTGATACCAAATGAAGAGGTTTTTTTGTTTTAGGATCTAAAACTTCTTCTTTTCTTGGTTTACCATTTTCATCTAAAACAACTTTTTTATTTTCATCAAAAACTATTTTAGTATATGTTTTTAAACCGTTTTTTGGCACAATTAATTCACTTGTTGGTATAACAAATATCTTAGCATTATTTTCCATATAATCTCCTTATTTATTTTTTAAATTTTGACCGTGCAAATTTGATTTGCATAAATATTATTACACAATTTATAAAAAAAAATCTACTTTTTTAAAATAGTAGATTTTCATTAAAAATAATATTATCGTTTCATGCAGTCGGTCAAAATCCAAAAAATAAATAATATTATTTTTAAAATAAGCGATTTACAGAAACGATGATTATTTAACTATTTGTAAACAGAGCATCTTTCCAAATATTAATATATCAAAATTTTTGCTATTATTCAATATTTTTTATCATTGACCAGGTTTTTTTCTTCTTTGATAAAAAACAAATCCACCAAGTGCACCACCAAGACAAATTAACCCAATTACAACTCAAATTCAAAAGGGGACATTTTTTTTACTTTCACTACTTGCACCATTTTTACCATTATTATCTCCTTTATGTTCAGGATAATCAGGTGCCGGTTTTTCATAAAAGTTATGAACAATTAAATAATCTTTCGCACCTTCAACTTTATTACTTGCAACAATATTAAATATTGTTGCTTTTAATTCTTTTGAATTCAAGGGAGTTTCATTAGCGTTTTTTAAAAATTCTTCCATATTTTTATCATTATCACTAACCCCAACACCATTATTCCCAAAAGTACTTATTTCATAATCAACACCATACTCTAATCTAACACCCTTATTATTAGCTAATTTTTCAACTTGATTGATAGGGTAGTCTTTTAAGTAATTATTATAAAACTTAATTTTATCAAATCCACTAAAATTATGAATTTGATTACTTATATCTAAATCACTTAAATCAACAAGTTTAGTCTCATCAATATCTATTGAATGAACAGAAGAAAACTCTTCAGTTTCTCCAATCAATAGTGTTGAAGTCGGCAATGCCTTCAACTTTAATTTAATTGTTATACTTCTATTTTCTTCGTTTGAAATATACGGTGATAAATCAAGGTCTAATATATCTTTTCACTCACCATTTTCACCCATAGAATCATATATTAATATTTGATAATCTAAATCAACCTTAGCCTTTTTCAATGGATATTCTCTATTTTCAACCTTTTTATCTTCGTCTTTATAAGGCTCATCAGGATTTAACCTTCAATACCCATCAATCATTCTATTTTTTACATTATCTCTAATTCTTTTTTTATAGATTTCTGAAGTTGATGTTTGAAATCCGCTTTTTAAATTTGAAGTAGTAACATCAACAAAATTTACTCTATTATCTGGTACTGGATCAGTTTTAGCTAATCCATTTCTAATATCACTTACATAGTTTTTTCAATAAGCTATAACACCCTCATAACTTAATTTATTAAAATCTTCACTTCCCGCAACATTTCAACCTTTATACCTAATCATATAATCTCTTAAATGATCTCCGTGTGATGTTGACCAAAAATCACTCACTATATTATTTTTATTTATGGCATTAATATCTTTAATAAAGTCACCATAATTTTTATTTACATACATAAATTTTTGTAAATAATAGGGGGGGTTTTTTTTACCTTCAGTGCTTTTTTTCACATCTGACTCAATTGTAAAGTGATACAAACCTTCAAATGTTTGCACACTACTAACATTTTTTTCAACAACATATGGATTGCTTTCATTATTTGTTTCCATATTTGTATCGATCTTATATCTATTAACTGCACTAAAAGTTTCATTACCCCAATAATTACTAAATCCAGCCCCACCGACTTCACTTGCCAAAGCTATGTACCCTAAATCATAATCTTTCTTATCCTTAGAATCAATCAAATAATTATCATCACTTACAGGGTCTAATTCAAAAGGTAAATTCTCATTACTTTGTTTGTGTACCCATATCAATTTTTCTTTAGTCCCAGTTTTTTTATTAATTCTAGGGTCATAATCAGGGTTATCTTTTTCCTTACCAGTTGCAGGGTCTTTAATAGTAGGAGAAGTTAACTTTTCATAATCAGGGTTATTTTCACCTCAGTTCATAAGACTCAAATTTAAACTATCCATTGAATTTTCAACAATAATTTCACAACTTCATTTACCACCAACATCCCCTTGAATGTTTGGATTAGCATCATGCGTTATCTCAACTTTATAACTTGTTGAATTTTCAACATTTTCTTGATTATTAAAATCAAAAACAAAATGCTCTAAAACATAATTATATTGCCCATTATATCCATTAAGTTGTACTCCATTTATACTTATATGATCATAATCTTTATCATTAGGATTATCTTTCTTTTCTCCAAAACTTAATCCAACTGTTGTATGATATTTTATCTTTCCTTCATTATATTTTTGTTCTTTGCCCTTACCCTCATTATCAACTTCTTCAATATCTTTTATTATATTAATTCCATCACTATCAATTACACTCCCAGGACTTATTACAAGTCTTTCATAAATATTTTTTGTTCAATACTCATTATCAAGTTTAAAATCAACATCAGTTGTAAAACTCCATTTTTCTTCTCTTGGTTGTCCATTATCTTTTCTATTAAAACTAAATTGTGTAACTACTCTTGGTGCATTTATAGCACTTCCATTCTCTTGTTTAGGAATAGTGATTTCTAAACCATTCTTCCCTCCGTTACCAACATTCTCAAATCAATCAATAATTCCATTATTTCCATCAAAACAATCAACAATTCTTTTTTTTACTTCTTTTATAATCATAGCCCTATTATTTTCACTATCAATTACTGGACTATCCTTACTAACAATACTAATCCCCTTAGCTTTGTTACTGCTTGCACTTCCTCCATTTTTACTCCCTCTACCCAATCCATTACTATTACTATCTAATTTATTAAAAAATGTATCAAAGTTAAATGCACTATTTAAACTATACTTTTTAAAACTAATCTCACTTTGCATATTTGTATAATCTTTTTTACTTTCATTATGCAAAATACTTTTTACTCCAGTTCTTATCCCAAAATTATCCCCATTCCAAAACTCTTCAATATGAACTTCAAAAGCAACATACACCCTATCTCTATTTCAATATAAATCCTTTCATAATATTTTTTGATATCCTGTGTTACTCCCACTTATTTTAATATCAAACTTAAAATCTTTTTCATACCTTCTTGCACAGTCTGAACTTGAACAATATGTATAATAACTTACCCCCACCCAAACTTGAACACTCACACTTTTATAATATTTCAAAAACTCATTTTTATTACTTGCATAATCTTTTATATTAACACTATTATCAACTCCAACCGGTCCTTCTTGTATATCACCAGACTTTTCAAGTTCAACAAATGTATCAATCATATTTGTTTTTTTATTCACTTCAATTTCTTTACTTGGATAAACTGGATCAACCCTACTCTGCACCAAACTATTTTTTTCTCCACCATTAAATAAATCGATTTTATCCTCCTTTTTACTAACTAAAAATAAACCCAAAATTATTAAATAAACTAGTATTGTTCAACATACAATTCTTTTCATTATAACCTCCACAAATATTATAAATAAAAAAAGGCCCCAGCCTTTTTATTTACAATATTTTTCAATCAATTTTCTAGTATATTCTTTTGTTTCATCACTAGCACCCGTTTCATTAACTGTGTAATTCAATTGTTTTTCTAACTTTTCTTTACTATCATATATTTCTCATTCACTCACTCCAATTTCTTTTAATTTATCAATTCCCCCATCCTTTTGACAAATCAAATAATTTAATACTTCCAAATCAACTCCAACAATTAAATCTTCTTGTACATCTTTATTATTTTTCAATCATTCATCATCTTCTCTGTGAGATTGAACTTCTTTTCCATGCACAATTTCCGATAACTCATCACTTCTTTTTTGCAATTCTTTATATCTTTCAATCATTGCATCTAAACTTTCGTTTTCAGCCCCTTCATTAGGGTCTTTATGCTCACTACTATCATTTCCACAACTTACAACAAAACTACTTCCACTAGCACCTATCCCCAACACTCCAAATAAACTCAATAATTTTTTCATATATATTTTCTCCTTATAAAAAAATTATAACCCAAAATTATAAAAAAAGAGATTAAGCATCATACTTATATCTCAATCCTTTTACATATTGATCTCTTCTAGTTTCTTCTCTAACCCACTCATTAATTTCTTCCAAATCCTTAGAAATTTGTCTCAATTCCGCCATTTGAAATACTAAATCCAACCTTAATTCTTTATATGTCTCTCTTATATTTCTATAATCTTTAGCTAAAGTTCTATAATCTTTAGCTAAAGTTCTATAATCTTTAGCTAAAGTTCTATAATCTTTAGCTAAAGTTCTATAATCTAGTATCAATTCATCAGCCATAGCTTCCATTTTATCGAACATTTTCTCAAACTTTTCATACCTTTTATCTAAATTTTCTTTATTTTTAGCCATTATTTTTTTATATACTGGATCTTCTTTTATATTCTTTATCCTTTTTATTTTAGCGCTCATCTTTCTTAACCCTTTTTATAATATTAATAACCTCTTCCTTTTGTTCTTTACTTAAATTTTTATTTTTCTTAATATCTTCTATACTTCTTTCTTTATCAACCTTCAAAGTTGACAATTTTTCCTTATAATTCTTATTTTTTTTAATTAATATTTCTTTTTCTTTAGCCTCTGTTTCTTTATCTTTAACCTTTGCTTCTTTATCTTTATCAGCTGTTTCTTTATCTTTATCAGCTGTTTCTTTATCTTTAATTAATATTTCTTTTTCTTTAAGTGTTTTTTCATACTTTTCTACCATTTTTTGATATTTAATTTCCATTAACTTCTTTTTACTTATATTTATTAGCTCTATCTCCTCGTTAATATCATTAATTAAATTTATATAATTTTCCTCTCCTTTTTTCTTTCACTCTACATCACTCATTTTTGGTAATTTTTGAAACTCTTTTTCAATAAAACTTTCATAACTTTCATTTATAACTTTTTTTACTTTTTTATCATATTTTTGTATTTTTTTAACCAATTCAGTAACTAAATTTCTTGTGTCATTATTTGCTCTAAATTCATCATAATTCATATAATTATATTTTGCATACACTTTTAGTTCATTAAACTTTTCTAAATTATTTTTAAAGTTATCAACCTCTTCTATTTTAATACTTTTTTTAAGATTATCACTAACATTATTTAACAATCTATCAAAGTAATCTATCTCATTATTTTTCAATTTTAAACTCCTCACTATAATAATCTAGCATATATATCATTAACATTATCATTGCTAAATCTTGATCTTTAGGGTTTTCTTCATACTCCTTTAAAAATTTATTCATGCTTTCATTATCATCTAAATTTACTTCGTATTTCCCCCTTCTTATTATTTTTTTAAAATTTATTGAACTTCCATCAACTTTACTCAATATTTTTTTAGATTTTTTACTTAATTTCATAATAACTCCTTTAACATTAATTATACTATATTTTAAACTTGAAAAAGCTTTCAAAAAACACTCTTATTGTATTGTTAGACGTTGTTAAACAATGATTATTTAACTTTATCTAGTTTTTATCATAAAACAAAAAAATAAACCAAAATAGGTCTACTCTTTTTCTTTAATTCAATTTATTTTCAAATCTTTAATATACTCTTTTAAATTCAAAAATTGTTTATCTAAATAAATTCTATCAATATCACTATTATTAAAATCATATAAAAAATCATATATTATTTGAAATTCTTCTTTAAATTTATTATCAGCAACAACATTATTATCAACCATACTAATATACTCTACCTCAATAGTTGAAATAATTACATCTGTTGAATTAGTTATTACTATTTCATTTTCAATAAACAACTTATTATAAAATTTTCATTCTTTAGCAAAACTATTATCTAAATAGTGAGTAAATAAAATTATATAACTTCTACTATCTTCTTCATTACTATTAAAACCTTCAAAATTACTATTTCTTATTACTTCTGCAGTATCATTTAAAGGGTCGTATTTTTTAGGTTTTTCTTTATTCGAAGCTATTGAATATATTCCAAAAATAAAAACTGGAAATAAACAAAAACAAATAATACAAACTATTAAAATTATTTTGTCTTTTTTAAAAACATTAACTTTAGTTTTTTTAACCATATTTAACTGCTTCCCATTACTCTACCACTACCACTATCACTTTTTTTACCACTACCACTAAATTTTCCAACAACACTTTTTACTTTTTGTTGGCTGCTATTGTATTTGTTTTTAATAGCATTGACCCCTTCAGTTTGACCAACACTCTCATTTGTATATGCTGCAAACATTGTTGGTATTTGGTTAGTAAACATAACACCAGCAGTTAAAACAGCAGCAGTTACTAACATTTTAAATTCTAAAATACTAACCGGAACTAACTTATTGATACCATTTAAAATTATAGGATAAAAACCTAAAAATGCATTTCATCCAACCAACGTAACTCCAATAACTCAAAACTTACCTATTACTTGGTTTTTATATATAGCAAATTTTTTTCCATTATCAAGCACGTATGTAGGAATTATAATAATACCAAATAAAAACAAAATAAATAACTCATAAAATACCTTAAATATACTTATTGCTAAACCTGCAATTGAAAATCCTATTGTAATTGCTAGTATAAAACTCATAAAAGGTAAATAAGATTCTTTACTATTTATAATTTTACTAAATGCATCAACAAAATATCTTTGAGAAAAGCTATCTCCATTTAAATCAGGAGCACTACCTAAAAATCCTGTTTTAAATATTGCATCACCTAAAAAATACTTTTGATCTGCAATATCTGAAGAAATAATAGCTTTGTTCATAACTAAAATTATTATATTAATTACTCAAGAAATCATAAAAAACGCACATGGTAATCCTATTATTAATGCAGCGGCTTTAGCACCACCACCAAGACTTTTCACGACCTTATCTCTACGTTTACCGCTTAAATCACATAATATTAAAATCGCTTGTATTAAAATTAAAATTAAAAATATCATTGGGGCAAAAACCATCATTATAATAAAACTGTTCGGCAAACCGTCAATAAAATCTCCATCACTAAATAGTATTGATATAAAAGCTTCACCCCCAATTATCTGCATAATACTACTAAATCCACTCACTAAAATAATAACTGGAGCAACAGCAATTTCATATAAAATAGCAAACAATATCTTTGTAATATATTCAGCATTAATAATTGTTTTTATCATATCTCCTAATTTTTTAGCAATATCTTCTATTAACTGACCTAATCAGCCAGGCTTTTCATCTCCATCTTTTGTAGAATATTCATTAATTTTAAATAACTTTTCTTCTAAAAAATTATTATTTTTATTTTTTAATACAAAAACAAGGGTTATAAATAACATTAATAATAAAATTCCTAAAATAAAACTATAAATAATTGTTTTTTTGTGTTTAATTGCCAATCTATCATTTTCATCCAAAAACATAATTTCTATGATTCTGCAAAATAAACTGCAAGTACTCCATAAATAGTAAATAATACAATTGATGTTACAATCGATCCAATAAACACATTTTTTGCATTTCTAATTTCATCTGCTTTTTTTGCAGTATTATGTTTTATCAATCACATTAACCCTGAAATAATGATGGTTAAGCCAACAACAATACCTAGAACAATACCAACAACCCCATAAATACCAATACCAATCTGTTTAGCTAATTTTCCAGCGTCTTCAGCACCAGGTGTATCAGCATAATATTTTTTGTTAAAATCATAATATAATTCATTTGCATAAAATAGTAATTTATTCATTTCCTTCATTTCCTCCATTTTTAATTTTATCACTTATATTGTTTTTGACTAATTGTTGGTTTTCTTCGCCTAAAGATAATTCATTTTCAATATTAAATAAATTTTCAAACTCTTTATTTAATTTATACTCATCAAATTTCTCAAACTTTTTGTTTTTTAATTTCTCGTATATATTTGCATAATGTGATTCAATTGCTTTTTTTTCTTCATAAAAAGCATCAGGAATCATTGTAAACTTAGTATCAATTAACCCATTTTCTGTTAAAAGAGGGATCAATTCATTTTTTAAAGCAGATGCATTGACCAATGACGAAACCATTTTAGTTAATAATTCAATTTGATTATACATTTTAAAAAATAATCGATCTGTTCTTTGTTCATAAATAGCAAATTGTCTGTTATTAGCCTTTTTAATAGCTAAAGAAATCAAGTCTATCATTGTATCTTTTTTATTTTCCAATAAATCTAAATCCAATCCGATATTTAAAAATTCTTGCCAAAAATCATTTAAACTTTTTCTAAATTTAGGAGCTTTAGAATACTCTGTAACTTTGTACTTATTTTTAAACTCAATAATTTTCTCTAACAAATCTTTGTTAGTAATTCTAATTGAGATTCTGTCACTAAACATTTCAATATCACCAACACCAACCACTTTTTTATCTTTCATTCTTTATCTCCTTAACTTTAGATAATAAATTTCGTGAGGGTTTAAATTTAATTTTTCAATTATATATATAGTTTTTTTCTAACAAGTTGTTTTTTTTAAATCTCACAACTTTAGCACCATCTTTTTTTATTAATTCAAATTTGCCAATATTAATTAACTTTAATTTTTCATACTTTATTAAATTAAACCTTATTTCATTAAGAAATATTTCTGTTATATTTTTAGCTACTGCATTAGAAACTTTTAACTTAAAAGATAATCTTTTAATAAATTCTTTTGTAACCATTATCTAAACTCAATTGCTTCTTTTTCAGTTTCAGTAGCTTTAACAAATAGCCTTATTGAATCTTTTTGATTATAAAAAAATAACCCGCTTCCTTGTTGTGCATTAGCTAAAAATACTTCATCATACTCCGATATTCCTTTTCCAGTAGATTCAAACAAGTTTTTAACTTTCATAATATCATTACTACCTAAAGCAAAAAGCATTTTAAATTGACTGTTTTCTACACATGCACTACTATATTTTTCAACCCTATAATCAAATAGATCCTTAACCTGTTGAGTTAGTTGAATAATACCTGTGTAATATTTCCTACATCTTTTTGCAATTGTTGCAAATTGTTGTATTGTATAAGGATTATCAGCATCGATAAATAAATGAAATTCATCAACCATTATCATAATTTTTTGTATAAAGTGATAAGCATCCATTTTATTTTTATAGCCTTTATCCTTAGCAATAAGAGGTAATAACTTATCATTTTTTAATCTTAATCTTGACATTTCAGAATATATTAAATCGAAAACTAGTAACATACTTGCATTTAATAAACCAATATCACTTTTTTTATCAATTAATTGTTTTACATTAAAAACGATAAAATCATTATCCTTAATATTTATATTTGACCAACCATTAAATAAATTTTGATACATTCCATTGTTTTCAAAATCGGTCTTAAGTACCAATAACATATTTTGCAACTCTTTTATTTGAACTGTAATTAAATTACTTTTATCAATTATTTCTAATTGTCTTATTAAATCAGAAATAATTGGTCATTTTTTTGCAGGAATATCTTCGATATTTTTATAATTTGTATTAAAAGACATATTTTTATACATTTTTATTGCACTATCTCTTAAAAAGCTAAGCATCATTTCATTTCACTCAGGATACAAAAACTTAAAAAATATATTAATTTTTACAATATGATCAGAGATATACTTGTTTAATTTATCCTCAAACGTTGAAGAAATGCTATTTTCATCAATTAATTCTTCATCTTCAAGTTGGGGAATAATTTGTAGTATGTTTTGCATTTCTCCAACACCCGAACCAACGTTTATAACTTTACCTTTAAAATACTTTGCTAAACCTAGAAACTCCGCTTCAGGGTCAATAATAATGTTTTTATTTCCTGTTGCATTAATAAAATTACTTACTTTTTTTGCAAAAAAACTTTTGCCACCTCCAATTGAACCTAACACAGTACCGTTATGTGCTTTATATATTCCACCAGGTTTTACAAAAGGAGACCAATAAATATACTCACCCATTTCATTAACTCCAAGTGTTAAACTATTTTCATGATTTAACTCTGAAGAGATAAAAATATCTGCAATAGCTATTGTTGAACTCGGAACAATTGTACTAATATTTTTAGGAAATACTTTATCTGGTTTTAACATAAAAAGACCTAAACCTTGTTGTTGACGATATTTAAATTCATCGACATTTATTTCAAATTGACTTAAGTTATTTATAATTTCATCATTTCGATTAAACAGTTCATCAACATTATCTGACTCAAGAAGAAACAAAACACTCATTTTGAAAAGTTTCTCTTTACCATTTGCAATATTCATACTTATTTGGTCAATTAACTCAGCATCTTCAGCAAGTTCATTCTGCTCTTGTTTTTGTCTATCAGTCAAACCGTGAAAGTTGATCATATTAACCATATTGTTACTATTTATTATTTTTGATTGTGTATTATAATCAAGTTTATCTAAACTTACAACGAAATTACAATCACTAAATACTAATTGATTTAATCACCCAGCATATACTTTTGATGGATACTCACAAATAGCATTAACCTTATAATAAAAATCATTTATTTTATAATAATCAGACTTAAAGTCTATATTATTAAAGCTTAAAATTTCTTTTAAATTATTTTTGTTTTTTATTATATCTTCAGGAGAAATATCTGTAGCAGTTGGACTTACTAATCTTTGACACAAATTTATAGAATTATAAGAATCATTTCTTTTAATTTCATATTTTGCAGATCTCATTTGTTTTTCGAATGTCTGACATGCACTCTTAATTTCTCCTAAATCATTAGAATAAAAAACTATGTTATATTCTTTTACAAATTCAATATTATCTTCAAAAAGTTTACTATATTGTTTTTGATAACCATTAATTTGTTCTATTTTTCTTGATAATCTAATAAATTCATCGCTGGAAGGTTCATGCTTTTTTTGTTCTTTTTGATATACATCTATCAGTTCTTGGTAAAAGTCTAACATACCGTTTTGTTCTAAAGGTTTTATCACTTTAACAATATCGATTCTTTCAGTTAAGTGATCATACATATTTGATAAATAACCAAAAATGGATTGTATTTCTAAATCACTTAAACTAATTAAATCTTTACCCATAATTTGATAACTTATCATATA
Source organism: Spiroplasma corruscae (assembly GCF_002237575.1). NCBI lineage: Bacteria > Bacillati > Mycoplasmatota > Mollicutes > Entomoplasmatales > Spiroplasmataceae > Spiroplasma > Spiroplasma corruscae. The sequence continues at coordinate 14,319 of NZ_CP022536.1, read as the reverse complement.
GTTATCTTTTTTTATTTCTTTTTTCTTCATTTTTTATTATCTCTATTTCTTCATCGCCAAAAACTATTAAATCTTTAAATAAATCGTTCTCATTTTCTTCGTTAAATATACATTTATAGTTAATAAAATTTTTAGTGCTTTTTAATTCATTTTCAATAGTAAATTTTTGAGGTCTTAAAATAAAAATTATTGCAAAATAAATTTGCTGATATATTCTAAAACCAGTTTTTTTGTAAGGTAGTAGTAATGAAATAAATGGAACACTAATAATCACAGTAATAACAGCTTTTATAATTATAGTTAATCAACTTTTTTTTGTTGAAATTGGTATTAAATAAACTATTAAAAAACAAAACATTAAAATACTAATTATTATTAGTAAATCTTTTAATGATATTAAATTCCTTAACTTTATATCTTTTTGTTTAGGTAGTATAAAACCCACTATATTATCCAATTAAATCACCTCTTTCTTTTTTTATATTTACCAACTACTTTTATTATAAACGTCTATTTTTTTTTATCTATATTATTAGTCAGATAACATTTAAATTTTGTTGTTAGGGAACAGGATAAGGTACAACACTAATGCCATATTTTATACTCTATTTATAGAGTATAAAATATGGCATTAGTGTTTGTTTTAGTGACACCATTTTTGGTGTCACTACCGGCGAAACCGCCTAAAAATGTATGTTATTTGTAAATAACATTAGCCACCATAAATTAAAAAAAATAGGTAAAGACCTATTTTTTTGTATTTATATAACCTATAAAATCACTTATTTTATTTTTTATTAAGTTTTCAACAATTACAATATCATTTTTTTTACACATTATTTTAATTTCAAAATCGGTGATTATAGTAGATAAATTTTGTCCAGTTTGCACCATACAATACCTTTTCATTTTATAAATCAAATTGTTAATTTCGTCGCTTTTTTTTAATTCTAGCTTTTTTATATTATTTTCATTTTTTTCATTTTCAGTTTGTTCATAAATGAGAATTCTTTTTTTTGACTTAACATAAGCCTCTTGCTGGTCATTTGTCTTAACTTTATTTTCACCTGAATAGTCATGAAACATTGATCCCATTAATTTCTTTATAATTAAAATTATTATTTTTATTATCTTTAGATGAATCAATGTAATCACCTTCTTCTTTTATTTGCCTAATTTTTTACTTGCAAAAACTTTATCACTTTTTACTATTTGTTTATATTTATTGTCTTTATTTATAGATAAACTACCATATTTTTCATCATTATCAACATTTTTTACTATTTTATTATCTAGTATTATTTTTTCAATATTTATAATTTCTTTATTATTTTTTAAATTCTCTCAATTTGAATCAATATAGTCACTAATTTTATTTATAATTTCATCATTTCTATTTTTAATTTTAATTGAAGAAATAAATTTCTTTTTTTTGTTATTTATCACAAATTCAAACTTTTCTTCATCACTTGGATAGATTTTTTGTTTTTTAAATTTTGGATCTATTTTTGTTTTTGAATAAGTATTCTGTTCTTCTAATATATTCAATTTAGCTAATTTGAAGTTAATCTCTTTTTGAAGAAGTCCATTTTTTAGTATCGGATTTGTCTTTACCAATTGAGTTATATTTTTACTTACATTAAATTTTTTAGGTTTTACTTTAACCTTTGATTTTTTATTAATACTTTTAATTTTTTTATTAATTTCTTTAATATACGTAGTATTAAATTCAATGTCTTTATTTATTTCTTCATCTAAACCATATACTAATTTAGCTTTTAAATCACTTTTATTAATATCCTCGTCAAATATATTTTTATTTTTTATTATTTTCATATTTTTTTGATTTATATAATTATTTATAAATTCACTCTCTTTTTTATATAATGTAGCTTTTATATTATTAAACTTTTCAATACTTTCTGAATTATTATTATCTGTTTTAATTATATTTTTAACATCGTTTATATTGTTTTTTTTAATATGATTATTTACATAATTCATTAAATCTTTTTCACTTTTAAATTTTAATTGTGGTTCAGATAACTCAAAACCACTAGGATCTAAAACCTCTGGATTTTTGTTTTTATAAATTTCAGCACTAAACTCTTGATTATTATCTACATACTTACTTCTTCTTTTACTTTTAAAACTTTTACCTACAAACTTCCCTGTTTTAACAACAATCTTATACATTATAAAGGCACTAAATAATTCAAACAACATATATTATTCCTCCTATTTATTTTTTAAATTTTGACCGTGCAAATTTGATTTGCATAAATATTATTACATATAAAAAAAATAAAACTATTTTAAGTTTTAGTTTTATTATTTGATTATTTCTATTTTTTAGATTTAATTTCTTTTCCAATTTCATTCATTAAATTATACATTTTAAATCTTTCTTCACTATTTTTATTTTCTCCTTTAGCAACCAATTCTTTCATCATTTCAACTTTATTTTTCAAATCTGGGTCATTATCAAAATATTTATTTTGTGGGTTTATATCTAAAACGCTTTCTTTGTTAACTTCTCCAGGTAAATCATCATCAGTTATTTCTAAAGTCACATTTATATTATCTTCTGAATATAGTAAATCATCAATTGTAATATCTTCATCAAAACTAACATCAACGTTAATTTCTTTATTAAATTCCAAGGGACTTATTTTTATATTTTCAGGTTCAACTGCTGATAATATTTGTAATTTACAACTATTTTCTCAGTTCAAAAATGTCTCAACTTTTTCATTTGTTAATTTATTTATTTTGACACTAAATCTTTGGTTTTGAAATGATTCTTTAGAAGTACTTAAACTTTTATCATAAAACTGTTGACCATTAGCTTTTTGAAATTCTTTTTTGCTAGCTCCTAAAAAGAATGGAATATTGCCAGCAAACATTGGTTTTGCAGCAGATGAGATAACTATTAATAAACCTTTTTTTAGATTTGCAACTGCTTCTTTAGGAATTAATTTAACACGCTGTCAACTTGAAGAAGTAACATTATTTAAATCATCATGACCCGCAACACTTTGACTATATTCTCCAGCCCTTTCTTCAATTGATTTAATTAAATTAATATCTGAAATTTGTGCAAAACATTGCAAATGTATATTATCAAGAATCATATTAGCGCCATTATCTGAATACTTTTCAACAAGTTGTCATCTACCTTGCATTGCAATTAAAAAGAAAATTTTTCTTGATCTTGAAACTGCCAACATATCAGCAAAATCTGGTATCATTGGACAAACACCAAACTCATCAATTATGTAATGAACATTCCTTGGCAACTGGTCTCCATAGTCGATTGATATATCAACCAGTTTTTGATAACTACTTCTAACAAATAAACTTGTCATAAAATTATATTTCTTGTCTTTGTCGGGCATAATTATAAAAATTGCTGTAGGTTTTTTAACTATTTCTTCTCAATTGAAGTCATCATAACTAGTAATATCATTTAATAAACTACTATCTCAAATACTTAGTTTTTGTGAAATAGTATTTAAGAAAGTATCAATATTGGATTCTAAAGATAAAGGTGTGGCAAGTTTGTTAATTGATTGTCTTTCTTCATGTCCAAATTTCTCTTGGTATTTTTTAAATCAATCCAATAAGTATTCTTTTTTTGACAAAATTAGTTTTATATTACCAAAGTTAAATATTTCTTCGCTAATTGCTTGTACTTCAGGATTATCATTTTTTTCAGCATCAACCATATCTAAAAAAATTAATAATAAACCTTCTAAAATAAGTCTTGGATTTTCAGTTCAGTGTTTATCTCCACCTTTAGGGTCATCTGGACAAATTACATAAGCTAATTCACTTATTGCATCATATGCTTTCTGTTTATATAATTTACATTGACTTAAGACATATGATTCTAAATCTCTATCATTTGTAAAATATATTTGTTTAATACTGTTAGGATAAGCAATTGGTAAATATTCTAATTCTCCATAATGATCAAAAGCATTTTTTGTGCAATCTTCACAAATCTTCTTTTGATGCTTATAACATTTTATTTTTTTTGTCCTATTTTTAAATGCCATTAAACCACCAACGGTGTTTTTTTTAACTCAGCCATTTCCTTCTTTGCTAAAATTAAGACCTTTTTTAAAAAGTTGGTATGGGATACTCAAAGGGTTTCAATAACTGCTTTTTTCAAAATCTTTAAAATTGAGACATTTTATTTCATATCCACTATTTTCTAAAATTGCTGCAGTTTTTTCAAATAACTCACCTTTAGGGTCATTAACAATTATAATAGGTTTTTTTCTATCATTATTAGTTTCACCATCAACTTCTTTTACCATACCACTATAAATAATATTTGGTATTATTGTTATTTGTGATTTTGCACTACCCGGAATACCAAAAAGTGCCATATGCTTTTCTTTTCCAATCGAATAGGTTAATTCCTTTTTACTTGAATTTCATTGAGAACGGACTATAAAACCTGCTTCATAAGAACCTGTAGGGTATGATTCATTTAATCTTGATATGTTTAGTTTTGAATGCGTTTTTACAGGCGCAACTCAATCTGGGTCGGTTGTAGTAACACAAATTTCTCTATCATCTATTAAAAATTCTGCATTTTCGCCTAAAATATTTTCTTCACTAATTTTAACAGTTTCTTCTTCAACACCTTTTTTAAAAAAATAGCTTACAAAACTTAAAAAATAACTTATTATTGGAACAAATAGAATATTAAAAGAGAGCAATGTAATTTGAATAGATTTTTTATTTTCATTAAAAAATGAAAAATCTTGTTTAAAAAATTTTACAATATTACCATACATAACAGCATTCCAAATTATAAATCCAATACAAGTAACTAAAGGTACTATTAATAAACAAAAAATTAAAAGTTTTAAAAATCTAATTTTAATAGTTTTATTTCAGAATCTATTTTTTTTAATTTTTCTTTTTAGAATACTCATTTAAACACCTCTATATCAAAAAGGTAATCATAATAATGATTAACCCAATAAAACATATTGCCACACTTCACGGTAAAATTTTTATACTTCTTCTTCTATATTTATTTAAAATAAATCTTTGGTTTTTTTCCAAAGACTCATTTTTAATATTTTTTTTAATAATTTTTTTTAATATAATTTTAGCTCTTCATATTTTAGATCAACAAAATAAAACATAATTTATTAAACAACCCCCCACTACTATAAATATGATTGAAATTCCACCTCCAACAAAATACTGCATTAAAATACCCTTTCTTTTTCAATAATTTCTTTTTCAAAAAAAACTTTACTCATATATTCATCATAACTTTTTTTAGCATAATATTTCATTTCATTAATTACATTTTTACTGTTATTTACTAATTTTTGATATCTTTTTTTAAAAGGAAATTTTTTATTTATCTCACCAAAAAAATTATTATATTTGCTTTTTTTATAACTAAATTTTATATCATTAATATTATTTAAAATTTGGTTTCCTAATCGTGAAAATAATCCATCCTCGCCATATAATAAATCATAATTTTTTTTATATATATCTTTAAAACTAAGATCACCATCATTTTCTTCATCTTCTTCATCTTCTTCGATGTTTCAGTTTTCATTATTAGATTTATATTTTTCTGCAAGTTTATCTAGCTTTTTTTGATAGTTTTCAATAATCGAAATATAATCCATATACTCTTTTTTTAACTCTTTATTGCTATAAATTATTTTTAATGACAAATCATCAACCATTTTTTTAGTTTGTTTGTCCATTTTTTTTGAATTGTAGCTTATATTTTTACTGTTATTTAATGTTTTTATTCTTCAAATCCTTTCTTTTATATTATTTGCATCATTTTCAATTTCTTCATAAATACGTTTTGTTTTATCCCAATTCAAATCGTCTTTTTTGAAAATATCTTTAATTGTATTTTTAAATAGTTTTAAAAAATCATTTCTTATCGTTTGTTGAAATTTAATAAATTCTTTGTTAATTAATAAATCTTTTGCCATATTAAAAGCAAATAGTTTTAAAATTGATGTTGGTATAATTCCCTTTTTTTTATAATCTAATTTTTTATTATTTCAAAAAGTAGGTTCTTTTTCATAAAAAATTAAGTGAATGTGTGGGTTATCTGTATTTTTATGAAACGCAAAAGCCCATTCCATCATTTCAGGTTTGCAAAATCCCGCCTTCTTAAAAAACGCATTTATGTTGTTATTTATTAAGTCATACATTTGTTTCCCGGTTAAAGTTTTTGTATAATCTGCAAAACTTTTATCTAGTGAAATAACATTATCTCAAATAATTTGATTATCACTTATTTTTTTATTAAATTCGTTTGTAAAATCTTTTAGTTGCTCATTATTTAATATACCTTCTTTAGTTCATAATCCACTATTTTCACTATCTATATTTTTTAATAATTGTATTAAATTACTATACTTTGTTTCATTCTTATGATTTGCTAAAAAATCATTTACTTTATAAAATCATTCATCCTCTTTTCAAAAAATAGAATCCTTATAGTGATTATTAATTTCATATTTTAAAAAATAAAGTTCTTTTAATGTATCTATATCTAAATTTGACTTAAGTACTGCTTTTTCTCTTAAAACATAATCTTGTCATTCTTTTAACACAAAAACACTATTTTTATAATCATTTTTACTTTCACTTGTTTTTGTAAAAAACCTAGATCTTATGAGAATTGGAATATTACCATCATATTCTTCTTTATTTATCTTATTTCATCATTTCATTTATCTTATTTTCTTTTTCTATATTCTCTATATTTTTTAAAAAAGGGTTTGGCAATATTAATTAGTTCTTCAACTGTAGCGTACTTTAGAATATCTAAAAAAATTCCAAAATGTTCTCTATATTTTAACCTTAATGTAGTTACATAAGTAAATTTGTTGTTTCTTTTTTGTTGATCTATTTCTTTTAGAACTAAATAAAATAAGTCTTCTTTTTCTTGATATTGAAAAGCTAAAGACTCAAAATTTCTATATTTTTCAATTGGTAACATACAATCAACCTCTCTTATAATAACTTCTTCTACAAATATCTTAATATAAAAAAAAAGAAGTTATCTTCTTTTTTATTCATCTCAAAGGTCAACTTCAACTTCGTTTTCTGTGTGCATTGGTTTAACATCGTTTTCATTTTTAGAATTAGATAAGTATGTTATTTTACTAACACTTACAAAAGTTTGTTGTATTTGCTTATCATCAATTTTTTCAAATTTGGAATTTATACTACCTTCAACAAGTAACATATCCCCTTTTTTGACATACTTAACCATATTTTCAGCAGTTTTTTCTCATGCATAACAAGAAATAAATTGTGTAAATTTTTCATTTTTAGAAAATTCATTAATAGCTAATGTAAAACCAATAAATTCCTTTTCATTTTTTGTTTTTCTTAATTCAGGGTCTTTAGTTATTCTCCCCAACAAAATTGCTTTATTCATTACTTAATTCTCCTTATTTATTAATTACATAGTAATTATAAATTAAAAAAGAAAACAGTAATTTTCTTTTTTTAACTATTAAAAATTTATATACCCTCTACCCACCCTAGACTTCGGATCTTCATTTTTATTTATTACTTTTCTTCTTATTACAAGCTGGATGCATAGGTTGTAAATTACTTATGCTATTATCAGAAGAATCTTCATTTATGTGATCTACATCCCAACAATGTTTTCCAGCAGGTTGATTTCCTAAATATTGTGATCTTATCATTACCTTCCCACAATTTCTAGCAGGACAAGGTGCTTTATCAACAAATCCAAACTCTCAACTCATTAAATCATTTCTATCAAATATTTTTCATATTTTATTATCTACATAATCATCTCAAATTTCTTTTAAATTTTTTTTACTTCATTTTCCTCTTTTATCAGCCATTTTTTATCCTCTTTTCATCTATATTTTACAACAAAAAAAAGGGTAATAAACCCCTTAACAAACTAATAGTTTTATAATTATTATTTTAAAAGACTCTCCGCATCTTCTTTGCTAACTTCTATTACAATACCTTCAGTTTTTAACTTTATGTTGTATTTGTTACCTGAAAGTGCCACTTCGATAAAAATAAAAGATATATCATCTTTGTTTAAATAAATAACGTTTTTAGTTTTTATATCAGTTATCAATACAAATTTCATATATTATTTCTCCTTTCCAATATAATATTTATTTTTTTAGTTCTTTTTTCTTTTCTATAGCTTTGCTTCTTTTGATATCTTCAAAAGTCCTATTTTTATTAACTTGTAAAGTACTTTTTACCGGTTTAATTTCTTCAATTTTGTTTTTTTTACTTAAAACTAGTTTTTGTTTTCTCCTTTTTTCTTCTTTTAATTTTTCAAACAACTCATTTTCTTTTTTAGCCATCAAATAAATCATTTCAATTTGCGATTCATTTATATTGTCTTTTTTTATCTTTTTGATTGCATTATTATTAAGATAAATATTTAATTTTATTTGGTAATGTAACTTGACATAACCTTCTACCTCTCCAAATTTTATTTTTTTACAAAGGTTCTTGTTATCTTTTGAAGTAATCATTTGAATTATGATGCCCATAGGATTATCACAATTTAAAACGTAACCATGCCTAAATTTTGCATCATTTTCTATGGGCGATTTTATTATTATGTGGTCGCCTTTTTTTATATCTTTATAATTTATAATTTTTTTACTCATACTTAACCCTCATATAAATTTAATAAAATAAAAAAAAAGAGGTACAAGACCTCCCGCAGAAATAAAAGCGTACTTTTTTTCTACTACGACCGTGGCCGCTCCACACCCCAAATTTATTGGTTAGTCTTATTATATTCTTATCTATTAAATTAGCAAAAGTATGAAAATTTTTATTCTAAAAATTTTCATACTTCTTTTAATATATTAGTAGTTTTTATTAGTGTTGTCAAGTTATAAGTTTAAAACTAAAAATATTTTTAGTTTTAAACTTATAACTAAATTTTAAAAAATAAATGGTATAATAATTATTTATAAATAAAAAAAGGAAACATTGTTTCCTTTTTTATCCTCTGTTATATTTCGACCCTGTCACCTGTTGAACTTACGCAACCCCGAATAATTAAAAGTTAATTAACTATATTTTATACTATCATTTTAATATTATAAATTTATAGTAATTTATTTTTTGATTTCTTTTTTCTTTTCTATAGCTTTGCTTCTTTTGATATCTTCAAAAGTCCTATTTTTATTAACTTGTAAGGTCGAACCAAACACTTTTTTAACATTTTCTTTTGCTTTTGCTTTATTTATTATCTTTTTAAGATCATAAATTTCTTGAAGACTTAATTTTTCAAACTTAAATGTCTTTCTTATTATAAATGTTTCTTTTACTTTTACATTATAATAATTTCTACTTTTAATGCTTGTACCGTTTCGCCTTACATACTCTCAATTAGTATTTTGAGAATCTTTGTTAGATAGCATTTGAATAGAATATTTGCTCTTTTTTTCTCTTGTAGTTTGTACATTGTATATAAAGCCAAACCTTGTTTCTTGTCCTTTGTTTTTTTTGCTTTTATCTCCACTTATTGGACTATAAAGTACTACCCAATCACCTATCTTATATTTAGTCATAGCAACCTCTCATTAATAATTACTTTTATTATATATTTTAAACACAAAAAAAAGCACGTTAATGTGCTTTAAATCTTGTTTAAAGGGAACACCCTACCTATTAATAATAGGCCTGCTCTTACCTTTTCTATTTTCTAAGGCTAAATTAATTTTATGTTATAAAAATCAAATTTGCAAGTATTTATAGAGATTTTTTAAACTATTTTGACTAATGTTTTCAGTTATTCCTCATTTTTTGATTCTTAGGTTTTTATAACATTTCATTGATCGAGCTTACGCAACCCCGAATAATTAAAAGTTGATTAACTATATTTTATACTAACATTTTAATATTATAAATTTGTAGTAATTTATTTTTTGATTTCTTTTTTCTTTTCTATAGCTTTGCTTCTTTTGATATCTTCAAAAGTCCTATTTTTATTAACTTGTAAGGTCGAACCAAACACTTTTTTAACATTTTCTTTAGAATGGTTCAAATTTGAAATGTCAAAAAAATATTGGTTTTGATTTTCCCTTAAACCTTCTAAAAAACTATTTTTTTGTGTTATTTCTAAATTAAGTTTTTTTTCTACTAAAAAAAGGTATTTATTTTTATAATCTAATTCAGCAAGTTTTTTATAAACCTCTAAATCATCTGGGGTTTTAACCGAAATTAAAACTTTTTGTAAATAAGGAACTTTATTTACATCTTTAAAATTTTTTTTGATTTTATGCGAAATGTTTAAAAGTTGATTATCATAAATTGTAATTTCTTTTTCAATTCTTTCTAAAAACTCTGCTTTTGAAAAACCTGAAACTTTGACTAAATCGCTTATTTTCATTTATTCTAACAAGACTGAATGAATTTACAATTAGGATAATTATTACAGCTTATAAACTTACCACTTTTACCATTTTTTTCACTTAATCATCCTATGTTACACAATTGACATTTTTGAATTGCCCCTGGTCTTCATTTACACTCCTTGTTAGTGCAAGACACACCTTCTTTTTTTTGACCACTTACTTTATCAATATAATCATATTTATATATTTGACCATTACATTCTTCATTTTCACATGGAGTCGCATTAGATAGATCTAATTTTTTTTCTTCTTTTCAACCACATTTTTGTCAGTCGCTACACTGTTTAAAACCCATTTTAGTTCCATCTTTTTTTACTGCTTCTCTCACGAATCCATTATTACATTTTGGACATTTCATTTGATCAATCATAAATTTGTTTGCCTCCTTAATTAATGCTTCATAATATATTTTAATATAGTTTTTATAATTAATTTTTTCTTTTGATATTCTATCTAAATCATCTTCCATATTCTTTGTATAATCTAAATTTATAAAACTTATGAAATTAGCGATAAGAAATTCTATAACTTTTTTTCCTTTTTCAGTAACAAACATAGAATCGTTTTTATCAACTTGAGCATAAAACCTATCTATATTTACATTAACCGCATTTTTATATGTACTTGGTCTGCCAATACCCAACCTTTCTAACTCACTAATTAAAGTAGCTTCATTAAATCTTGATAAAGGTTGGGTACTTTTTAGTTTTGCTTGTATAGAAAAAACTTTAATTTCATCACCAACTTTTCAGTTTAGCACGTTGTTATTTTTTTTATCTAAATTATTATCAATATCATAATATCCATTAAAAATATAATTTTTGTTTTCTCCCGTAAAAATTTCATCTTTATTTTTTAATATATATGTTGTTTTATCCCCATTAGGTAATTTTATTAAAGAATTTATTGAATTTTGCCAAACTAATTCATATACCAATTTTTCTTTTTCTGTTAAACAATCTTCTTCATTTTTTAATAAATATTCATTAACATTATTTTTAGTAATTTCTATATTTGTTGGCGTTATTGCAGGATGACCTTCTTGATCATTTTTTTTAGTTTTAACCTCATGTAAAACACCTAAATATTTTTCGCCATAATTTCTAATTATATATTTGCTAATGTCATCTTTAGTTTTTTTATCAATATTTGTGGAGTCAGTTCTAATATATGTAATCAACCCTTTTTCAAATAAGTTTTGAGCAATTAAAGAAGATTCTTTAATTTTTAACTTAAGTTTCAATTTACAATCTTTTAAAAATGAAGAAGTTGTATAATTAAAAAATGGTTTATCTTCAAATTTTTCATTTTTAATTTCTATAATCACATAGTTATTATCCAGTTTATTTTTAGTATTTATAGTTTCTTCAAAAGATTTATATTTTTTTTCAATATAAGCATTTTTATTTAAATCAATCCTTTTTTTGTCTTTTTCAACATTTTTTAATAATATTTTATTTTCATCAATTAATGTATATCACTCCTCTTTCACAAAATTTTTTATAGCTTCTTCTCTAAAATGTAAAATCAGTAAAACTGCGCTTTGAACCCTACCAGCACTATTGCCAATATGATTATCTTGTAAAACCCTAGAAAGTATATAACCACAAGTTTTATCTAATATTGATCTTGCTATTCCTGAATTTACATAATTTTTATCAATTTGACAAAGTCTATTCATTTCTTTTTCAACTTCTTCTTTAGTAATTGCATTTAACTTCATTCTCTTAAAATTGTTACAATGTTTTTTTAAAATTTCACTCAAATGTCAAGCTATTACTTCTCCTTCTCTATCAGGATCAGTCGCTAAAATTATCATTTCAGCTAATTTTGCTTTTTCAGTTAAATTTCTAACTACATTTTTTTTATCATTTGATATTATATAATTTACTGAACAATCGTTAAAATTCACTCCAATGCTATATTCTCCACAATCATCAATTTCTCTAATATGACCTACCGAAGCTTCAACAAAATAATTATTATTCTTATCACATTCTTCTAAATACTTTTTAACTTTTTTTACTTTGTTTGGAGACTCCAAAATAACTAATATATTCATTAAAAACCTCTATCCAAAAAAATTATATATTACACATACAAATTTTAGTCTTTATTAAATTTTCTTTTATCTTCACCAATAAATTTAACCTCCAAATTTAAACAACCATTAATTCTTGATAATATTCTATTTACTAAAACATCATCTTTAACTAGCTTTTTATATTTATTTTTTAATTCATCCAAAGAATAATTAGAAGTAATAATAGTTATATTTTTTATTTCATCACTATTAAAACTTTCCAAATAACTATATCTATCATCAAAAAGAGATAATATATTTTGAGATGTGCTCTCATGAAAAAACTCTGAACCTAAATCGTCTAAAATTAATAAATTTGCATTGGTTTTCACTTTAAAACTATTATAACTTTCACTTTTTCAAGAATTAACAATATCACTAATTCATCTGTGAACATCAATATAGAAAAAAGAATTTTTTATATTTTGGTTTATAAATATTTCATTATAAACATTTTTTAAATTATCTAATATTTTTTTAGCAAAAAAAGTTTTACCAACACCCGGTTGTCCAAAAATAAATACTCCATAATTTTTTTTTAAAGATACTATCTCATTAAATAAAGATTTAACATCATTTACATTATCAGTATTACAAATTATTTTTTTAATCATTTTCATCCTTAATTAACATATTATATATAGTTTTTATTCCAAGTCTTGCACAATCTGATAATGTAACACCATAACCTGCTTTTTCTCTTATTTTCTCTAATTTTTCAATATCATCAGGATATAAAGAAATTGTTTTAATTTTAAATCCTTTTTTCAAGACTTTATTTAAGTCTTCGTTTTTATATTCTTTTTTATTATCAATATTTTTTGAAATTGAAAGATTTTTTATGTTTTCTATTGCTGAAGTAATATGGGGTTGTTCTATTTTATCTGCACCTTTATCTTTTGCAATTCCTAATAAAGAAGACAAACTATTCTTATCTTCTTTATTAGCATTTAATTTAGCTGCTAATGCATTTTTAGCTTCTTTAGAACTCATTTAAATCAACTCCTTTTCTGCAAGTTCGTTTGCTAATTTAAAAAAAGGATTTTTTTCAGTTACTTTAATTTCTTCTTTAGCATTTAATTCTTTTTGCCTTTTTATATTTGAAGGTATTGTTGTTTCTAATATTTTTTGTTTAATTTCTTTCATTTCTAAAAATTTGCTGATAATAGATAAATGTTCTTTTCCTTTTGTAGCTTTATTAATAATAAAATAATGTTTTGGTTCTATAAAATTTGGATTTATTTTTCTTGTTTCATAAACTGTTTTTTTCAGTGGAAGTAACATTGTTTCAATACCTTCAACACTAAATATTTGTGGTTCAATAGGAGTTATTATTAAATCAACTGCAATTAAAACATTTAATAATATATTATTAAAGCTTGGGTGAACATCAAAAATAATAAAATCATAGACATCACCAAGCAGTTTATTATATTTATCCAGATTAAATTTTAGTTTCATTTCACTATAAGATTCTTGACTTATTTCTATTGAACCTTTTGAATTTAATTCCCTTCAAGCAGGAACTATATCAATATTTTTTATATCAGTTTTTAAAATAGAATCACTTATTTCTTCAATACCACTATCTCTAAATCAACTCATAATTTTATCATTTGATACATATTCGTTTTTTAAAAAATATCTAGATATATTTGCTTGTGGATCTATATCAATAACTAAAACTTTCTTTCCGACACTACTTAAAATTTGAGCAAAATTAATAGATAAAGTTGTCTTTCCGACACCACCTTTACTATTTGAAAATGTTATTTTTTTCAT
>NZ_CP022535.1:900000-1175400 GCF_002237575.1 Spiroplasma corruscae | reverse complement strand
ATTATGTACCTCACATTTATCATCAATAAAATTATAATTTAACGTTTCAAGTTTATTGTTAATAACTTATAAAAAGTCACAAATAAAGTTTTATTGTGGATAAACATTTTTATTGAAACCTTTATATACTATTTAATTCATAGTTTTCCACATAAAAATAATATTAACATTTAATTCACAAGAAAATATTTTTTTTGAACAATATACAAATATAGTTTTAAATTGTTATATAATCTTAAATGAAGTTTTATTTTTAAGGAGGTATATATGAAAAGAACTTGACAACCAAGTAAAATTAAACATGCCAGAACTCATGGTTTTAGAGCTAGAATGTCAACAAAAAATGGCAGAAAAGTTATTAAAGCAAGAAGAGCAAAAGGTAGAGTTAGACTTTCTGCTTAATTTATGAAAAATATAAGCATTATTAAAAAAAACCAAGATTTTCAAAAAATAATTAGACACAGAAAGTTTAAAAATACATCATCTTTTGTAGTTTATTTTATAAATAAAAACGAAGGGTCATTTAGATATGGGATTTCCGTAGGTAAAAAACTAGGAAATGCTGTATTAAGGAACCACACAAAAAGAATTGTAAGAACAATTGTGTATAATTCATTAGAAAAATTGAAATTTAAAAAGATTGATGTAGTAATTATTGTAAAAGCTGGATTTTTAAATAAAGAGTACGCTGATAACTCGAATCAACTAGACAAATTATTATTGTCTATATAGGAGAGGTGAAAACCTTGTATAAACAAGATTATTCAAAATATTTAAATAATAATAAAGGTAAGAAAAAAACAAAAAAAGATATTGTTAAGATTATCTGAATGTGAATTAGATTATTTCTATTTCTATTTGTTATAATTTCAATGCTTTGAGGTTGTGTTCAAATGTATCAATCAAAATACACTGTTTCACAAGTCTCAGATATGGCTGGTAACAAAGTTTACTCTCCAGGTACAACGTTTGAAATTGTAATAAAATCACTTGGTGATTTTGGTTCAAAAAATCACTGATATGCAAGCGATGCTGACGGAAATATATTTGAGTATTCACTAAATGCAATATCATCCTGAGGTGAGGCATTTACTGAGACATCATCTCCATTTTATGGATTCTTTGTTTATCCTATGTCCTTTTTGCTAGTTGGATTTGTTCGTTTAATGGCTGGAACTGACAGTTCTGGAATTATTAACTCAAAATCAAGTAGTTATGGTTACATCGTTTTAGTATCTGTGTTATTTACATCGATAATTATAAGAGCAATAACGCTAGGATTTACATGAAAAACACAGTCCAATCAAGAAAAACTTCAAATGGTCCAAGCTAAGCAAGCTGATATTCAACAAAAATATAAAGGTTCAACAGATCCGGTAGCAAAACAAAAACAACAGATGGAAACAATGGCTTTATATAAAAAAGAAGGAATCTCGCCAATGGGTGCAATGGTTTCAGCATTCTTGTCAATGCCATTCCTATTTGCAATGTTCTCAATAGTTAGGGCTACACATGCACTAAAAATTGCAGTAGTTGGTAAAATTACTTTTGTTGATACACCTTGAGAACAAATAACTAGTGGAAATTGAGTTTATTTATCTTTAGTTGTTGTATACATACCACTTCAAATACTATCAATGTTTTTACCTATGATATTGCAGGCTATAAAAAGAAATAAAAAAAATGATACTGAGCAGCAAAAAAAAGCAAGAAAAAAACAATTAATTATGAATGGTGTATTTATATTAGTGTTTGTATTCATTATATTTACAACCGCTTCTGGTGTTGCTATATATTGAATATTCTCATCTGTATTCCAAATCTCACAAACATTGATATTTCATTATGTTAGAGAAACAAGAGCATCTAGAATTAAGAAAAAAAGAGAAAAAGTTGTTATGAAAAATAAAATAGCAAATGATAAAAAAGCATCAAAAAATAACATTAAAAAATAGTTATTTTTTTTATTCTAAAAATGAGTTTGTAAGTCTTATCTACCAAATAAATAAGGAGCCTTACAAAACTATAGAAAACAAAAAGAAAAAAATAATTTTAGATAAGATAAACAACTTTTTTAAAACTTTTACTAATTTTAAAATAACAACATTTTTTTACTCAAAGTCTCAAAATAAAAACATTCTTTTTTATAAATCTGACTATCTTTTGGATAATGAAGAAAAGAAATATGTAGTGAATATTGTAAAGTTTTATTTTAAAAAAATTGAAAACATCAAAATAAATTTTGAAGTTTCAAATATTTATTTAACTTATATCTATGACAGAGAGTTTTTAAGTTCTGATTTAAGAAATTTAGTACATAGTTTACTACTTTATAAAACTCAATTAATTCTCCCTCCTCATTCAAAGAGGATCAGAAAAAGAATTAATGAGTTTGTAATGAAGTATAAGAACATAAAAATAAAAAGTGTTGGACCTTTTGGTGAAAGAAGAATAAAATTAGTTTATAAACCAGATAAATAGATTCTGGTTTTTTATTAATTCAAGGAAGGTTAAGAATGGAAATAAATTTTGAAGATATAATAGTCGCATCTGCCACTAAATTATCAACGCAAGCAATATCAATAATTAGAGTATCTGGAAAAGGTGCAATAAAATTAGTTAATAAGATAATTAATAAAGATTTAATTTATCAGAATGGATTTTATTTAAGAAAAATAATTAAAGACGGATCTACAATTGATGAGAGTCTTTTACTTGTTTTTCAAGAAAATAAATCTTTTACTGGAGATGAAACTGTTGAAATTAATTGTCATGGTGGTGTTTTACTTACTACTACTATAATAAATTTGCTTATTTCCAAAGGCGCTAGAATGGCATATCCTGGGGAGTTTAGTCAAAGAGCATATTTAAATGGAAAAATAGACCTCATACAAGCGGAAAGTATTAATAATTTAATTAACTCTAAAAATGACTTAGCAATAAAATTAAATGCTAAAATGCTTGTTGATAAGAATATAAATCAAATTGAAGTTATAAAAAAAGGTTTTTTAGAGGCTATTTCAAAACTTCAAACGGCTATTGATTATCCAGAGTATGAGGAAGTACAAAACACCACAGTTATGGAAGTTTGCCCAGACTTAATTATTATAAAAAATGAAATCATAAATATAATTAATAATAGTAAAAACCTATTATATATAAATGAGGGTATAAAAACTCTTATTTTGGGTGAAACTAATGTAGGAAAATCATCCTTATTGAACTCTTTGCTTAAAGAAGATAAAGCTATTGTGACTGATATCGAAGGTACCACAAGGGATGTTGTTGAAGGAACTATATATTTTAAAAACTTTAACCTAGACCTAATAGACTCTGCTGGTGTTAGAAAAACAAAAGATAAAGTAGAGTTGTTAGGAATTGAAAAAACTCTAAATCTTATTAATAAATCAAATTTAATATTATTTGTAATTAATAAAGAAAAATATGATTTAAATCTTTACAATAATATTAAGGAGAAAGAGCATATTGTAATACTAAATAAGGCTGATCTTCTAACTGATACAGAAATTAATGAATTAAAACATATATTTCCATCTTTAGTTTCTGTATCTGCTAAAAATAAAAATGTTGATGAGTTAAAAAAAACATTAGAACGAAAGTATAGCAGAGAAGATATTCTTGATAAAGATTTTTTATTGTTAACAAACTTAAAACATATACAGATGTTTGAAGATGTTTTAAAACTATTAAATTTAATAGAACATAATATTTCATTAGGTTTTGATATTGATATAATTTTAATAGATTTAAAAAAAGCTTTTGAAATTATTAATAGTATATTAGGTTTCTTTGATTCTAATGATGAAATTTTAGATAATATATTTAGGAAATATTGTCTGGGCAAGTAAAGGAAGAAGGAATTATAAATGGCAGGGATTTTTGACACACACACACATTTCAATGACGAAATGTATAAGAATAATGATATTGAAGTTTCTGAGCTTATAAGAGATGCTAACCAAAACGGAGTGAGCAAGTTTTGTTGTGTAGGGTTTGATATTGAATCATCAAAACAAGCGGTTAAATATGCTCTTAAGTATCCAAGTGTTTATGGGGCAGTAGGTATTCACCCAAATAATGTTAATGATTATGAATTAGATGATATTGATGAAATAGATACCTTATCTTACGGTCAAAACGTTGTTGCTATCGGAGAAGTTGGACTAGATTATTACTATACTCCTCATGATAAAGAGAGACAAAAGTTGTTCTTCAAAAAACAAATTGATATAGCTATCAAAAACAAACTTGCATTAATGATGCACATAAGAGATAAGGATGGTTCTGAGCAAGCTTATATAGATGCGTTGGAAATATTAAAAGAAAAGAAAGTTAAGAATGCAATTGTACATTGCTACACAAGAGGTTATGAACTTGCAAAAAAATTTACCGATCTTGGTTATTATTTATCAATTCCAGGTGTAGTAACATTTAAAAATGCAAAAGAACTTCAAGAAACTGTTCTAAAAGTTTCAATTAATAGTCTTTTGGTTGAAACTGACGCACCATATCTAACACCTGAACCAAACAGAGGTGCAATTAATCAATCAAGATATATTGTTTATACAGTTAAAGCTATAGCTAATATTAAAAAATTAAATAAAAACGACGTTATAGAAGCAACAACCAATAATGCTCATAAAATATTTAAAATAAAATAAATTTTAATAAATGTAGCTATTAAAAAAGTTATCAAACTCTTTAAAATATGTAAAGAGTTTTTTAATATTATATTTATTTTAGAATAAAAAAAATACCCTTGAATAGAATATGTATATCAATATAAGAGTATATTATTTTTTTCTATTTTAGGTACTCTTTAATAATTATTTCTTTAAGAATGTGATTACATCTTTACAAATCATTATCTCTTCATTAGTTCTAATTTTATAAATATCAATTTTTGATGTAGGTGTATTAATTTTTATATAATCCTCATATTTTTTATTATTTAATTCTTGATCTACAGATATATTTAATAATGGAAGTTTGCCAACAACTTTTTCAACTACAATTTGAGAGTTTTCTCCAATACCAGCCGTGAATATAATAGCGTCTATCTTTTGATTTTGTTGATTAATCATTTGAATAATAAAATTTGCAATTTTTTGCGTATAAATCTCAATCGCTAGAGTACACATTTTATCGTTTTTATTATAGCCTTCTATAACATATCTAATGTCAGATGATACACCACTTATCCCTAATAAACCTGAATTATTATTAAGCATTTCATTTATCTCATTTGGACTTTTATTTAAAGAAGTACACATATAATTAATTATAGATGGGTCCACATCTCCACTCCTACTGCCCATCATTATTCCGGCAAGAGGAGTTAAACCCATTGTAGTATCAAATGACTTACCTTCTTTAATTGAACAAATAGATGCACCATTTCCTAAGTGACATACAATTAAATTGTTTTTTTCCTTACCAACTATTTCTTCAAACTTTTTATTTATATAATTAAATGAAGTGCCGTGGAAACCATACTTTCTTACATCGTATTTTTTATATCATTCTATATTAACTGGGTAAATATAATTTCTTTCTGGCATAGTTTGATGATAAGCTGTATCAAAACAAGCAACATGTTTTGAGTGTGGTAAAAATTCTTTAAACTTATCTATAACCAATAATGCAGGTGGATTATGTAAAGGTGCAAGTTTGGATGAATCTTGGATTTGCTTATGTACTTTCTCATCAATAATTGATGATTTTGAAATTGTACCACCATGTACAACTCTATAACCAACTCCTTGAATATCTTTTATATCCTTTATAATTTTTAACTCATCTAATTTGCTTAATATCGCTTCAATTGCAACTTTGTGGTCTGGTAGACTAATATCTATTTCATGTTTATTTCCTTGGTAAGTAATTATTATTTTACCGTTTACTTTAATTTGTTCAGCCATTCCAGATGCTAATTTTTCAATATCATTATTATTTTTATACTCATATAGAGAAAATTTAATTGAACTACTTCCTGAATTTACTACTAATATCATATTATTTAGCCATATATACAGTTAATACCGCTGCTTGAATTATATCTTCAAGATTTGCGCCTCTTGATAAATCATTAACTGGTTTATTTAATCCTAGTATAATAGGACCTATAGCTTCATACCCTCCCATTCTTTGTGCTATTTTATAACCTATATTCCCTGCGTCTAGAGTTGGGAATACAAATATGTTAGCTGATTCGCTACAGATATTTGAGTTCTTATATTTTTTATTTCTAACTTCTTTGCAAAACGCAGCATCAAATTGAATTTCTCCGTCAAACTTAAAATTAACTTTCTCATTTAGTAACAACTCCTTAGCTTCTCTTACTTTATCAACATCAGGACCTGAGCCAGATCCGTCAGTTGAATAACTTAGTAATGCTACATTAGGTTCTTTTATATCCATAAGTCTTGCAAAGTTTACAAAACTTTTTGATATGTCCGCTAGTTGGCGAGCTGTAGGGTTTAAATTCAAACTACAATCTCCAAACAAATAGTATTGATCTTTTTTTCTCATTATAATAACCGAGCTTGCTACGGAAACGTCTTTCTTGGTTTTTATAATTTGTAAAGCTGGTCTTAATGTGTCAGCTGTAGTATAACTCAAACCACATAATACACAATCAGCTTCACCCTTATAAAGCATCATATTTGCTAAGTAATTTGATTTTGATACAAGATTTCTTGCTTCTTCAAGACCTGTTATTTTCCCTTTTCTAATATTTAAGAACTCCTCTGCATATTGTTCAATATTTAAGTCCTTTACACATATTTGAATAATTCTTTCGTCTAAATTGTTTGAAACTTTCTCTTGAAATAACAATATTGGAATACAAATATCATTTTCAACTAAGTATTTAGCTACTTTTTGAATTTTTTCTTCTTCACCTTCTGGCAGAATAATTCTTTTTTTATTTTTATTAAGTTTTAAAATTTTTTCAATAGTATCGGTTGTGTACATGAGTCCTCCCTGTATAGTATTTTTTCCATAATGAGAAAACATTATAAAAAATGTACTAAAAATATTATACATTGTTTATAAACTTTTATATTATTTTCATTAAAAAAAACATCCTTAGATGCTTTTAAATATATTGACTTTGACTACTTTTTTTAAGATCTCTTGCGTTTTTACCATAGTAACCTGATTCAATTCTTCTATTAATTACTTTTTGATATACTTGCGCACCTTCTACAACTCCTGTCATAGGGCTTGGAGATATTTTACAAGGTATTGAAAAGATTCCATTAAAGTACTCTTTAATACCTCTAATTAATGCTCCACCACCACATAGCATAAATCCGTTTGAAATTATATCTCCGGCTAATTCAGGAGGTGTATTTTCCATAATTTCTATTACCATATCTGTAATTCTACTAAATGCATTTACAAGAACATTTCTTATTTCTTCAGAACTAATAATTGCTTCTTTTGGTAAACCAGAAACTATATCTCTACCAAATACAGACATTGTTTTTTCACCTTTGTATTTTGAAAGTGATCCTAGTTCTTTTTTAACGTTTTCAGCAGTTTTATCACCAATGGTAACATTATATTCTGATCGAACATATTTTTTTATTTCTTCATTAAATGCGTTTCCAGCAACTTTTATTGATCTTGAAATTATTATATCTCCAGCTGATATTATAGCAATATCAGATGTTCCACCACCAATATCAATAACTATATTTCCTTTTGGTACATCAATATTTATTCCTGCACCGATTGCTGCCATCTTAACTTCTTCTTCTACAACAACAATTTCAGCTCCCATATCATATGCAACTTGTTTTAAAGCTTCTCTCTCTAATTCAGTTACTTCGCTTGGACAAGCTAATAGTATAATTGAATTTCTTCAATCATTTAACATTTTTAATTTTCCAAAAACATGCTTTAACATATCTTTTGCAGCATCTAAATCAGTAATAACTCCATCTTTAATTGGAACTATCATACTAATTGTTTCATGTGTTTTACCCAGCATATTGTAAGCTTCTTCACCAAGTGCTAATAATGTGTTCGTAACTGTATCATATGCCATTATTGATGGTTCATTGTAAACTATTCCTTGTTTACCCACATATGCAATAATATTGCTAGTACCTAAATCTAATGCTATAAATGTTCGTTCGTCTACTTTCATTTTTACCTCCTAAAAACCAATAATTTTTATAATTATACTATTAAATAAAGAATAAAACAATACAATAATATATTAGTATATATAATTAATAAAAAAGTCTGTATTAAATACAGACTTTATAGTTTTTATGAGAGTTTTTTTAAATAAGTATCTTGACTTGCGTCATATAACCCTTCATTAACTCTTTTTACTATTATTTTTTCATAAGCTTTTGTTCCTTCGATAACACATCCTAAAGGTTCAGCTGCTATTTTTGTTGGTAATTGGAATATATCATAGAAGTATTTATCAATATTTCTTATTAAGGCTCCACCACCACATAAAATCATACCATTTTTCATTATGTCTCCGGCTAACTCAGGAGGTATTTCTTCAAGTATTTCAATTACAAGATCTGTAATTTTACTAAAAGCACTTAGTAAAATATTTCTTATTTCCTCTGAATTTAACTTAGCTTCTTTTGGTAAGCCGGAAATAATATCTCTACCATAAATTTGCATTGATCTTTCGTTGGGATATTGTACTAATGAACCCATATTTTTTTTAACGTTTTCAGAAGTCGTAGTACCAATTGCCATATTATACTCTGAACGAACATATTTTAATATTTCGTTATTGAAGTAGTTACCCGCAACCTTAACAGACTTGGATGTAACGACTTCACCTGCTGATAAAATAGCTATATCAGTAGTTCCGCCACCGATGTCGACAACTAAATGTCCGTTTGGTAATTCTATGTTAATGCCTGCACCAATTGCTGCCATCTTAACTTCTTCTTCTATAACTACTAAGTCAGCTCCCATATCTTTAGCAACCATTTTTAATGCATCTCTCTCTAATTCAGTTACACCACTTGGACACGCAAGTACAACAATTGAGTTTTTCCAGAAAT
Source organism: Spiroplasma corruscae (assembly GCF_002237575.1). Lineage (NCBI taxonomy): Bacteria > Bacillati > Mycoplasmatota > Mollicutes > Entomoplasmatales > Spiroplasmataceae > Spiroplasma > Spiroplasma corruscae. The sequence goes on along the minus strand of NZ_CP022535.1, from coordinate 1,166,329 downwards.
TCATCATTTTTAGTCTGTTAAATATATGTTTTAATAAATCTTTAGCCGCGTCTAAATCAGCGATTACACCATCGATTAGCGGTGTAATGATTCTAATATTATCACTTGTCTTACCAACCATGTCATATGCATCTTCACCAATAGCTACTAAAGTATTAGTATTAATGTCATATGCCATTAAACTTGGTTGGTTATAAACAATACCTTGGCCTGAAACATAAGCTAATATGTTACTTGTGCCAAGGTCTAGTGAAATAAAAGGTCTTTTAGTTTCTTGATACATAGTAAGTCCCCTCATTTCTATTAAGATTTGTTATAAATATTATTAATTATTATCTACCCATTACATCTTCGTGATGTCTTTGAGCTTTTATAATTTCTCAAATTTCAGATTCAAATTTTTTAGTACCGTTTATAACTGCTAATAATGGTTGTTCACCAATTTTTGTTGGTAATTGTAAAGTATCAGCAAAGTATTTATCAATACCTCTAATTAATGCTCCACCACCACAAATTGTAATACCATTTCTGAAGATATCTCCAGCTAATTCAGGTGGTGTATCTTCAAGTACTTGAACTGTTAAGTCAATTATTCTAGATACAGGCACTTTTAGTACTTCACGAACTTCTTCTGGTGTTATTTCAATTTCTCTTGGAAGCCCTGAAACAACGTCACGTCCATAAACTTTCATTCTTCTTTCATCAGGGTATTTTGCTAATGAACCAACATTAACTTTGATTGATTCAGCAGTTTTTGATCCAATTTCAAGACCGTATTGTGATCTTATGAATTTTTGACATTCATCATTTAAATAGTTCCCTGCAACTTTAACAGATTTTGATAAAACGATATCTCCTGATGCAAGAACTGCTATATCAGTAGTTCCCCCACCCATATCAACTATTAAGTTTCCAGTTGGTGCATATATGTTTACTCCACCACCTAGGGCTGCCATCTTAACTTCTTCTTCAACGAATACTTGGTCTGCACCTAAGTTAATAGCAATTTTCTTCAATGCTGTTTTTTCTAGTTCAGTAATTACTGATGGACATGCCAACAACATAATTGAATGTTTTAATTGTTTAGAAATACGTAATTTTTGGAAAATATATCTTAGTTGAGCTTCAGTTGCTCTAATGTCAGTAATAACTCCATCAACCATTGGTTTAACAACACGAATTGTTTTGTTACCTTTACCGATCATTTTATAAGCTTCAGTTCCAACAGCAATTATTCTGTTTTCTTTAATTCTGTATGCAACTATTGATGGTTCGTTATATACTACACCTTGACCAGCAATATATACTAATGTATTAGCAGTTCCAAGGTCCATTGAAACAAATGTTGGTTTTTTGTTTATAGCCATTTTTTTTCTCCTTCTTAAAATCTCTAACGTTTTTATTTTATGATTATGTATACCTATTTATAGTAGAATACATAACATACATTAAGTTTAGCATAAATTTATTATTTTTGCAACTTGACTTTTAATGTGTTAAAATATAATGCAATTATATATTAGAAAGTAATTAAAAAAGAAAAAAACCTAGCGAATGAATTTGTCAATTAAAATTGACATTAAAAAGATACTTTCTCCATACGAATTTCGTATAGAGTTTTTTTATACTTTAATGAAGGTCTTACGTAATTATAAAACTTACTATAATCAGAAATTATATTATATATATTAGAATAGTTTAGCTCATTTACTTTATAAGTATAAATACACTCGTTTTTTAAAGTTCCAAAAAACGATTAACATGCGCCGTTATCAGGAGAATTGCCTCTTCTTGACATAGAAATCTTTATATTATTATAATCACATAAATATTTTCAAGTTTAGTTTGTGTATGGCGAACCTTGATCAGAATGAATAAGTTTTGGTTTACCTTTTTTTGTGATTGCAGATTTTAAATTTGTATGACAAAGTTCATTATCAGATCTTCTAGAAAGTTTTTAATCTACTATTTCTAAATTGTATAAGTCTTTAATAACTTATAAATAAGCCGTCCATGAACTTGTTTTAATGTAAGTAACATCTGTAACTCATTTTTCATTTAAATTCTTTGCTTTAAAATTTCTGTTTAGAATATTTTCAAATATTAATGGACCTGATTTATCATAATCGGGTACTCTTTTCTTTTTAACCGCCTTAATGCCTAATATTTTCATATATTTGTATACAATCCAAGGTTTTGAGCTTATTTTAAAATACTTATTTAACATGAGTGTAATCATATTGTAGCCATAACGTTTTTTTAAATAGATTATATATAAATAATTTTGTTAGAAATTTTTGTATCATAGTTTTTGTATTTAGGTTTACCTGTTTTTAAACATTTTAAATAACCATATCTTGATACTCCTAAGTATTTACAAACTATTTTTAATGAAAAAGACTTTTTTGTAATAAAAATGGCGAAGTACTTTTCCTTAACAGTCTTCGTCAAATGCTTTTTTAAAGCGAGCTCTAATTTTAATGCTTCTCTCAATTCTTCTAAACTCATATCATCAGGATCTTTAAATAACCAATCGTGAGATTTGAACTTCTTAATATTACTTTTAGCTTGAACTCCATTACCTCATTCTAAAGCACCTTCTCCTTTAGTTCCTATCTCATGTTTTCATCTCTTAATAGTACTGGTGCTTAAATTAAATTTCACTGCAGTATTAATTATTCCAACTTCTTTTACTTCATTAATTATGTTAATTTTTCATGTTTTGATCATTGTTTTGCCATATAAAAAGAACACCTTTCAATAAAATTTTTACAATAAAAATACTTTTTTACTGTCAATTTTATTTCAGATGTTCACGAATGCTAGTTTTTTTGTTTATTCTGGACTTTTAAAAATTTAAGTTCTGTAATTTCATATTCTTTTTCTAAAAGACCAGTAAGCTTATTTATTTCTAATTTTTTAGAATTTAATATTATGACTCTTTTATTGTGATCAATAATAAGTTGAGAAAGTCTTGCATCTTGATAACTTATTTTTTCAAATTCATCTTCCTTATCCATGATACCTAATTTCTTATTTTTGCTAAAAGATAATCATAATAAAACTAATGCAAGTAATCCGCCTGGTATTTCACTAAAAGAGTAAATTAAGAAATATAATCAATCTTTTGTACCATCCATTGATGCAGCTTTTGCCACATAATATCCAATAAACAAGAAACTTATTTGAAATATAAAAGTCCTTGATAATGATATAAGTATTGAAACTCAGCTTTTTCCAATACCATTAAAATAAGGCATTGCAGCAAATGTTGATGTTGCAAATATAACACATGATAAATACATAACAAATCATCATCGTTTATCATTAGAACTTCATGAACCATTTGTAGGCCCATCAAACATTTGCATCATATACGAACCTAAAATAGTTATAATAAACATAATTGCTATTGTTCAAATTAAGTTAACTATTAACATCCATTTAATAACTTGTCATAACCTAATGTTTTTGCCGGCGCCTTTACTATAAGCAACCGTATTAACACCACCTTGTATTATTCCCACAATAGGGGCTCAAACAATCATATTTCAAGGAAATGCTGATGAAAGAACCCTAACGGTATCTGTGACATATTCTTCATGATAATAATCCTTATTTGATGCATCTGGATAAAATGTTATTTTGACTGCAAGGCCATTCCTATACATTTCCTCACCATTGTGTATATCACCAACCATTCTTGTTGATATACCGCTAATAATACCGAATGCACCATTCATAAAGAATGGTCCTACACCATTCATTCATATTTCAAGAGCCTCTTTATTGTTAAATTTGAACTTGCTAAACTCAGGTCTTAGAAAAGTATTTTTTGAACAATATACTAATATTATAGAAGATATTATCATAAATGACCAAGCAACCATAGACCCATAAACTGCACCGGCCATTCCAAGTTGAAGTATATCAAGGAAAATAAATCCGAATATTGCATTTAGTCCAACTGATACCAAGTTAACTATTACTACAAATCATATCTTACCTTCTGTTCTTAATAGGGTTGTTGAAAACATTGCCATACTTAATAATGGAAAACTAAATACAAAAGCAGAACAGTATTCCTTCGATAAAGAGTAAGAAAGAGTTGAATCACGATCAGCTCATGATACTCCTGTTTGCCATACCAATATAAACTGAGATAGAAAATACATTACAACTAGACTTATTATTGAAAGTATAACTGTTTGCATTAAACCATTAATTAATACTTGGTTCATTTTATTTTTGTCTCTTTGACCCATGTATTGACCAAAATTAATAGCAGTACCGATAGCTGTTAACATTGAAAGCGACTCTAAAATTATTACAACAGTGTTCGAGTATTGTGTTGAAACATTTATAATTTGCTTAAACACATCGGTTGCTGATTGTTCCATTGTTGATCCAAAATCAATACCAGGACCATTTACAGAGTTATTAAAGTTACTATACAACTTTTCTATTTGACTAGTGGCAAAGTTAAGTGTGAGTTGTTTGTCCAAGACCCCGTATAAACCATTTACAAGTGAAATCATCATCATCGGACCTGCCATGAACATTAATGCTACAAAAGGGTGTGAATATCTTAATATTCACTCCCTTTTTGTAATGTATACAGTATGTTTATTTTCAAACTCTTTAAATTTATATTTTTTTGAACTAATATCAACCAAAGTAATTCCTACTTTCTACATATCGTCTTTAATTCCTACTCCTATAAGATTAAGTGTATTAATTAAAACCTGATAAACTGATTTAACTAACAGCATTTTTTGTGCTGTCAAATTATCATTTTCTTTATCAATTATTTTATCACTCCCATAATAAGAGTGGAATAGTTTTGCTAGTTTTTGAATATAATCACAAATTATATTTGGTAATCTTTTACTTGCTGCATTTTCGACTGTTATGTTTAGGTCATCAAGATGCATTATAATTTCTTTTTCTTTTACATTCCAACTTATATTATCATAATCTTTTATTTCAGCATTTGATTTATTCATTAGTTTTCTAGATCTTGCAGTAGCATATTGGGCATAGTATACAGGGTTTGTTGAGTTTTTTTCCACCATTAAATCAAGATCAAAATCCATATGAGATGATGGGTTTTTTGATGCTAACATATATCTTATTGCATCTTTCCCAACCATTTCTAATAAGTCAATCATTCAAACAGCAGTTCCTTTTCTTTTTGACATTTTATACTCTTCACCATCTTTTATTAAACGTACCATTTGTATTATATCAATATCAAGTATGTCAAATTTATGGTTCAATAAAGCTAAACCAGCACGAACTCTTGTAATATAACCATGGTGATCACCACCTCAAAAATTTACATATTTATCTGCATTTGTTCTTCTTATTCTTTCATCATGACAAGCAATATCAGGGGTAATATATGTATAACTTCCATCTGATTTTCTTAAGACTCTATCCTTATCATCTCCGAATTCGGTAGTTTTAAGTCATAATGCGTTATCTTTTTCATAGGTTTTTCCAATTTTATTATATAAAGTCAACATTTTATCGATTAGATTATCATCATACATTTTTTGCTCACTAGAATAATGGTCTATTTTTATATCCATCATGCATATTTGTTCTTTAATAATATTAAGGAAATATGTCATTGATTCTTGTTTAAATAGCTCATGTACTTTTTCGTTATCAATTTTATTATTTTGGATTTTATTATTTTTATATTTATCGCCAAACTTTAATACTAAAATTTTTGCAAACTCTTCATACATATCTCCACCATACATTTCTTCTGGCTTATCTATATTTATTTTTAATAACGTTAAATAATTATAAAAAACAGTTACTGCTAAAATGTTAATTTGGTTACCAGCATCGTTTGTGTAATACTCAGTTTGAACTTCATATCCAGCAAATTCTAGTATTCTTCTTACCGAGTCACCAACAACGCCATTTCTTGCATGACCAATATGTAAATACCCAGTAGGATTAGCAGATATTATTTCTAAGTTATAAATCTTGTTTTTTTTAGGAGATTCACCATATTTATCTTTTTTTTCTATTATAGCATCAACTACTCTTATTAATTCTTTATCATCAATTGAAATATTTATAAAACCTGGTCCTGCAATTTCTATATTTTTTATTATTTCTTTATCTCTTAATAACTCTTTTTTAATTTCTTCTGCAAGTACAAGAGGTTTCATGTTATTGTTTTTAGAGTTTATCAATGCAAAGTTTGTTGCATAGTCAGCATGTTCTGTTGATTTTGTTTTTTCAACAATCAGTTCTCCTTCAAAACCAAGATTATTAATAGCTTTTTGTAATTTGCTCTTTATTGAGTTAAGTAAAATACTCATAGTGGCCTCCGTCTAAATTAATTTTATATAAATTAATACATTAATAAACAAAAAAAAATAAAAACCTTAGTTTTTATTTATTGTATTACTTCTTGGATTAAACCTAAATCTAATTCAAGTTCTCTAAGTGTTTTTTCTTTGTGTGCAACAGCTCCATCTATTACTGCTGAAGACGCATTTCTAGCGACTTTTACTGGAATTTCAAAATATTTTTCAAAAAATGTTTTTATGCCATAAATAGTTGCTAATCCACCAGTTACAATTATTCCGTTTCTAATAACGTCAATCGCTGATTCATTAGATAAAACCTCGATTAGATTTGTTACAGTGTCAGCTAAATTTGCAAACACATATTGAACCAATTTCAAGATATCGTTATCAGTAATTTCAATTTCCTTAGGTAAAGCAGATGTAATATCATAACCATATGCCTTAGCTTTTAATGCTTCTTTTGGTTTTAATAAGCACGCAACACCAATCTTAATAGCTTCTGCAGTTTTTTCCCCAACTACAATTGATTTTTTAGACTTTAAAAATTTGATTATTTCGTCATCAATTGTTGCACCACCGAACTTCGAAGTTTTAGATGCAATTGTTGTATCGGTAGAGATCATAGCGATTGTAGTTTTACCACAACCTATATCTAAACATAAAAATCCGTCAGGGTTTGAAATGTTAATCCCTGCACCTAATAGTGCTAACTTGACATCATCTTCAACTTTTACATATGCTACTCCCAATGATTTAATCGCTTCTATTAAGGAATTTCTCTCCAAGCCAGTTAAATTAACTGGACACGCTAATGTTACATATGCAGTTTTTAATATTTCCTTATGTTTTGAAAGTGCATAACCTAAGAAACTTTTTAATAATTCTAGGTTTGTTACAACTCCTTGTTTAACAAGTTTTGTTACTTTTAGGTTACCATTTAATATCCCAATATATTTTTTAGCATTATCTCCATAAGCTATTATTTTATTAAGTTTGTAATCAACAGCTATTAATGAAGCCTGATTAAAAATTATTCCTAAACCATCAACATGTATCCTGGTTTTATATGTCCCAATATCGATAGCAATGTGTTTTCCAGCTCTTAAATTTAACTTTGCCAATTGTCACACCTACTTTTCTATAATTTTATTTTAAACTTTTTTTACTAAAAAACTATTATATAAAAAATAAAAAAAAATTTGTATATAAAAAATTTTTTGCTCTTTTGAAATTATATCTAAAAAATAAAGAAAAGTGTAGTATTTTTTTTATTTTATATTGTATAATTTAATTTAAAAATATATTATGCACTTATAACTACCAATTATTCTTTAATAAAGGTTTAGCAAGAAAAAATAATAAAAAAGAGATTTTTATGTAAATCTCTTTTTTATTATTTAATTACGTATTCTCTTGAATCACGTAAGTCTACTATTTCAAGTCATTTTTCAGCTTGTTTTTCGTATTCTTTTGCACCTTCGATAACTGTTAATAGTGGGTCTTGGGCTTTAATAACTTTTAATTGGAATATTGATTCAAAGTATGAGTCAATTCCTCTTATTAATGCTCCACCACCACAAATAGTAATACCATTTCTGATAATATCTCCAGCTAATTCAGCAGGTGTATTTTCCATAACTTCAACAATTAAATCAGTAATTTTTGAGAATGGTGCTAACAATGCATTTTTAACTTCATCTGGTGCTATAATAACTTCTCTTGGTAAACCTGAAATTACATCACGTCCGAATGCACGGAATGTACGTCCATTATCAATTTTTGTTAATGAACCAATTTCAATTTTAATTTTTTCAGCTGTTTTAATACCAACTAAAACGTTATATTCAGCACGAATGTATTTTCTTATTTCTTCGTCAAAGTGATTTCCTGCAACTTTGATTGATCTTGAAATAATGATATCCCCAGCAGATATAATAGCTATATCAGTAGTTCCTCCACCAATATCAACAACCAAGTGTCCACTAGCAAGTGAGATGTTTATCCCTGCACCAATTGCAGATAATTTAACTTCTTCTTCAACAAGAACTTTTTTTGCTCCCATATCAACAACAACTTGTTTTAATGCTCCTCTTTCTAATTCAGTAACTCCTGAAGGGCAAGCAAGAACTACTAGAGAATTTTTCAAGATGTCTGATAATTTAATTCGAGAGAATATGATTTTAATCAAATCTTTTGCTGCATCTAAATCAGCAATAACTCCATCAACTAATGGTACTACCATTCTTACGTCTTCGTTAGTTTTACCAACCATTTCGTAAGCCATTTCACCTGATGCAATTACAGTGTTTGTATGAACATCGTAAGCCATTGTTGAAGGCTCATTATAAATGATTCCTTGTCCACCTAAGTAAGCAACAACGTTTGCTGTACCAAGATCAAGAGCTACGAATTCTTTTTTACGGTCTCATGATGCCATTTTTATTTCCTCCTTTATAAGAAAAAACCCTTCGTGTATAATTATACTATAAACTCATTAAGAATGCTAGCATTTATACACAAGAAAGGTTATAATATATGAAAATTATTCAAGTCGTTGTTGTTGAAGGGATATCTGATACTATTAAACTAAAAAAGGTTTTTGGAAATGATAACATAGATACCATTGAGACTAACGGACTTGCAATAACAAATCAAAAATTAAGTGTAATATCAAATATTAATAAAACACGTGGAATTATTATTTTTACCGACCCAGACGGACCAGGAATTAAAATACGTGATATTATTAATACTTATTTAAATTTTAACTGTTTTAATGCTTTTATCAATAAAAAACTAATAAAAAATCAAAAAAAAATAGGGGTTGCAGAAGCAAGGGATATAGATATTAGAAATGCGTTAAGCAACTTAATTAAGTTTGAAGAAAACAAAAACTCTTTATCTTGAGAAGATTATATTGTAAACAACTTTTACATTAAAAAAAATAGAATTAAAATATCAAATTATTACAATTGAAGTGAAGATATTAATACAAAAAGATTATTTAAGTGATTAAACTACTTAAATTTGAATGTTATTGAAATTAAAAAAATTCTAGAGGAGTAATATGCATCAAGCAAAGAAAAAGTTTGGACAGAACTTTATAACAGATGGAAATCTTATTGAAAAAATAATTAGTCAATTATCAAATGAAAGCGATCAACTTGTAATCGAAATAGGTCCAGGGCAAGGAGCATTAACTAAGAAATTAGTTAAAAAGTATAAAAAAGTAATAGCAATTGAAATAGATAAGGATCTAGAAAACATATTATTATCAAGTATAGTAGAAGAAAACTTTGAATTGATTATTGGTGATTTTCTGGAAGTTGATTTAAATAAAATTATTAAACAAAATAATTTTAAGAAAGTCTCAATAATATCAAACACACCTTATTATATTATAAGTCCAATCATATTCAAGTGCTTTGAATCGCAGGAATTTTTATCAAAAGCTGTATTAATGGTACAAAAAGAGGTTGGAGAGAGAATTTGTGCCGAACCCAGTAATAAAAATTATAATAATTTATCAATTATTTCTAAATTCTATTCTACCCCTAAGTATTTATTTACAATAAATAGGAATCTTTTTAAACCTGTCCCACTAGTTGACTCTGCATTAATAGAACTGAATTTTGAAAAAAATAGTGTTTTAAAAGTTAAAGACCCTAATAACTTTGCCCAATTCTTAAGAAAAATATTCAACAACAAACGTAAAACAATTTTAAATAATTTGGCGAATTATTTAAAAAGTAAAGATAAATCAGAAGATATTCTTACTAAACATAATATTAAACTTAATTTAAGACCAGAAAATTTAACTTTAGATGATTACATTATATTATTTAATGAGGTGAGTGTAAATGAGGCTTAGAGCATATGCAAAAGTAAATATATGACTTAAAGTTTGAAAAAAAGATTACAATAGTCAATATCATTTAATTAATAGTCTTGTAGTTAAGGTTAAAAACCTTTATGACTCAATAACAATAAGTAAGTCTAATAATGATTTTGATGAGATTAGTTCAAACTTGAAAGTTTTGGAAAAAGAGAACTTTATTTTTAATGTGTTAGATATTCTAAGGAAACATAATATTACTAAAAATTTTTATAAAGTTAAGTTAAAGAAAAGAATACCATTGGGTGCTGGTCTTGGTGGTGGAACTAGTGATGCAATTACATTAGCTAAATACTTTTTAAGAAAGTATAAAATCATTGATAGTAACATAAATAAAGAGATATGCAAGGCGGTAGGTTTTGATTCTTATTTCTATTTTTCAGATTTTGAGTCAGCTATAGTTACTGGTTATGGTGAAAAAGTCGAGACATTTTTTAAAAAATTTAAAGTATACAAAAAACATCTTATACTAACAGGTGTTAATTGTAATACAAAAAAAGTGTATCAAGAATTTGATTTAACTCCCGGTGAAAATAACTCAATTTATTTAAATAGTTTGACTACAACTTGTATTCAAATCTACCCCAAACTTAGCAATTTTATTGACAAAGGAGTTATGTCTGGTTCTGGGTCTACTTTTATTAAGAAAATGTTTTATGATAAGTATTTTAATAAAGATTTAAAAGATTATTACATAAAAAATGTCAAAAATTATAACAAAATGTAATAGTATAATAAAAACTCCTTAAGAGGAGTTTTTATTATACTATTACACAAGATCTTCAAAATTAATTACTTTATCTGCTCATTTTGTTGAAAAGTTAATATCATGGGTAGTTAACAAAACTGTACCTTCAAAATCCATTATTGCTTCTAGTAACGATTCTTTTGCTAAACTATCAATATGATTCGTAGGTTCGTCCAATATTAGTAAGCTGCAAGGTTCCATGCTTAATGCTGATAGTCTTACCTTTGTTTGTTCGCCACCAGATAATGTAGACATAGGTCTTATCATTAAATCATTTCTCAAACCAAATTGTCCTATCTTTGCTCTTGCTTCTCTCTCGGTTAAATCATTGTATCTATTCATTAGATAGTTAATAGCGTTAATATCGTCAACCTTTTCTAATTGTTTAAAATAAGAGTATACAACTCCGTTACCAAGTTTTATATCTCCACTATAAGGTTTTAATTCGCTTGAAAGTGTTTTTAAAAATGTTGTTTTACCAATACCATTTTTACCTTTTATTATACATTTTTCCCCTTTTCTAATTTCAAAATTAAGTTTATGTAATATTGGAGAGTCATATCCTATTACTAAATCTTCTGCTTTAATGATTACATCAGACGCAGGCTCTTTATACATGAAATTAAAATTTGGTTTAATATTTTCTTTTCGTTTATCCATTTTATCTAACTTATCAAGAGTTTTCTTTCTTGATTGAGCTGATTTAGCAGTTGAAAGTCTTGCACTATTTTTAGCAATGTATGTTTCTAGTTTCTTAATTTTTCGTTGTTGACTAACAAAGTCTTTGTCATATTGTTCTTGTTGAATAGCTAATTCTTCAATGTATTTATCATAGTTACCTACATATCTTGTTAATTTTAAATTATCAAGTGCATAAATAATATTACAAGTTTTATTAATAAAATCCTGGTCATGAGAAACCATTATAAATGCTTTTTCAAATGATTGCAAAAATGAAGCTAATCAATTAACTTGTTCAATATCAAGAAAGTTTGTTGGTTCATCAAGAACTAAAAAATCATTATCACTTAATAATAATTTTGCAAGCATGACTTTATTTTTTTGACCACCACTTAATTCCGACATTTTCTTGTCTAACTTATCTATGCCAATACCTAAACCATTAACTAAGTTACCAATTTTCTTTTCAATAGAATCAAAATCATTATGATTTAATATATCTTGATACTTTAAAGCTTTTACCAATTCGTTTTCATCATAATTTTCAGACATTTTCTCATAAATTATATTCATTCTTTCTTCAACATCATATAAATCTTGGAAGGCTGTTTTTAAATATGAGTTTACTTCCATATCATCTTTTATACTAAGATGTTGATCTAAATACCCAATTTTTGTTTTAGGATGTATTTCAACTTCTCCTAAGTCAGGGATTATTTTTTTTGAAATAATATTAAGTAAAGTTGTTTTCCCAGCGCCATTTGGACCAACTAATGCAATGTGCTCACGTCTATTTAGTTTTAAAACTGCTTCTTTATAAAGTTTCTTATCACCATTAGCGTGACTTAAATTTTGTATATTTACTAATCCCATACTTCCACCTATTCTAAAAATTTTTATACTAAAAAATTATAAACTAAAAATGGAAAAATAGTAGATATCCTACTAATTAAGTAAATTTACTTTAATAATATACTTAAATTAAGTTCTTAAAAAACAAATGTTATTCCTAGTATCTTCATAACTTTCTTCTATAAATATGTTGTCTTATCAATATTTAGCTAATATTTTATCAACTTTTAATTGTATATAATTTGTGTGTATCAATAAAGTTGTCTGTCTATAATAAGTTTATTAAAATTTCAAATTTATACTTTTTATGTATATAAAAATCGATTTAATTTTGATAACTATAATTTAAATATATTTTTTAATTTTAGTCATTATAAATAGATGAATCTTGAAACACATATATATAGATAGATTAAAGCTAAAGTAGATATGTTAAATATTTATAATGAAGAATTATTTTTACATAATTGTCTTCACATAATTCTATTTTTAGACCGCTATTTTTCATAGATAATCTAAATTCTTCATTTGTTATAATGGTGTTTTTAAAAACTCATTTTCATATTTAAAGTTTTTACTAACTCCTTTTGTTGTATCCCATTAAACCATTTATGAGTATATTACATTAGTTTTTAATTTGATTTTCATCTTTTGATTTACTTGTTTAAAAGTTGTATTTTATCTCAATAGCAGGTATTTTATTTTTTTAGATTCTTAAATTTATCTTGACTTGCTCACTTTTAAGCATTGTTCTCATAAAAAAAGAACACCCATTAATAAAATCCTAGTATTAAAATACTTTTAATGTGGATTTTATTTAGATGTTCAAATAAATTATTATTTTTAAAATTAAAAGAAATTATCTTCATAGATAAACTAAAACATTTGCATCTTTGCCACAAGCGCATGTACCAGCATGTTCTTTTTTTTCTTTTAATTCAATTAATGCAAAATCATCACTCATTTTACCTTTTTTTAGAGACTCTTGAACTTTTGGTCCAAGTTCTAATGCAGCTAAAACAGTTTTTCCTTCATTTAATAAGTTACTAATAGTGTTAAAGTCACCATTGGTAACTTTAACAGCGTTACTTTTATCTAAACCCATATTACTTCTCCTTTCAATATTATAATATAAATATAAGTTTAAAAAGAATAGTAGTTACTTTAAAGTAACTTAGTAAGGTTATTTTATGAATAAATGTCCAGTTGAAAGATGTTTAAAAGTACTTAAGAATAAATGAACAATTTTTATTGTTAGAGATTTATTGGGCGGTGAAAAAAGATTTGGTGAACTTAAAAAAAGTATAAATGGTGTTACAAAAAAAGTTTTATCAGAAAGTTTAAAACATCTTGAAAATCATAATATAGTTAAAAGATGATCTAATAATACTTTTCCTTTGGTAGTGATTTATTCATTAACACCACTTGGATTAAGTTTAAAAAAAATACTAGATGATTTAGCTCAATGATATATTGATAATGAGAGCGAACTAAATTTCTAAACAAAAAACTATTTATTAAAATTGCTCCAAAATCTAGGTAAATCAAATCTATAACATTTAATTTATATTTTTTTCAACACAAATATGATTATAAGTATACACTTTTTAAATCTTATTTATATAGAATAAGTAACTTGTTCTAGATTGTATTCAATATAATTTAGTTATTTTACATAGTAATTATTTTATTATCTTATATTAATAGAAAAATTTAATTAAACTATTAGTTTTAAACTTCTTTAAATAACAAGTGTTATTATATATAAGATAGGAGTTTAAAATGGGATTACAATTTGAACAAGATTTTGGTACTAATAATGAAGTTTTTAAAAAGGCAATAAAATTAAGAGAAAAAGTTTTTATTACCGAAAGAGGTTCTATTAGGAACAACGATATAGATGATTATGATGATAAGGGTTATCATTTTATTGCAACTCACAACAATGAGTTGGTTTGCTGTGCTAGGGTTATCTTGAAAAATGATAAATTATATTGAGGTAGAATTGCAGTTGAAAAAGAATATCGATCACAAAAAATAGGAGCTGTAGTGTTAGAAAAGCTAAAAGAATTTAGCAAAGATGTTTTAAAACAAGAAATAGTTTATATAAACGCTGTTTACAATGTTAAGGATTTTTATACAAAGTTTGGTTTTATAGAATTTAATGATATATTTGTTGAAGATGGCGTGAATCATATAGCAATGAAACTGAAAATGTAATGCTTAGGTAAAACATATTAATTTTAAATCAATAAAAAAAAACAATTTTATCGAACATCTAAAATAAAATTAACAATGAAAAAGTAATTACATTGTTAAGATTTTATTAATAGGTGTTCTTTTTAATTTCTATAAATATATGTCAATACAATAACAAGAGAAGATTGTAAATAAAGTTTTAATGAAAGTTTGAAGCAATGAGAAGTTTACATATATGAAGATCTATTATTAAAGGAAATACAAAAAATACTTTAAATCAAAAATAGTTTATTGATACAACTTAAATTATGGTAGCCTAAGGCATTTTGATTAATTATTATAAAAGTATTATTTACACAGTTAAAAAAGTGATACCGTTAATACTATTATTTACAATTAAGGTAGTCCTTATAAAAACAAAGAAATAAATTATTTTAATTCTAAAGTTGTGCTTAATATAGGTTGTAAAAATAAAAAACAGAGCACATAATTTATATAAATAAATTATACTCTTATTCCCAATTCAATTTACGAGTCATAATATTATTTTTTGTCGCATAAACTAAACTCATTTTTATGTCTAGAATAACATATAATATTTGCAAATATTGATTAGCATTACTAACGTGAAATAGTCAATTTTATAAGCGAGGGTACTTTAATTGTTATGATTTATCACTAGTTTGCCATTTGTTGAATTGTATAATCCATTTAATAACTCATAATTATAGAGTTTCCAGCAAGAATTTTTAAGTATTATACAATTTTTAGTCTTATCAATTTGTAATCAAAGTTCACTAGTACTTTAATCTATGGTTATTTTAAATAGCTAGAACTAACAAATCTGCATGTAACTTATTTAAGGGTAAAATTTTACTACTTAAAATAAGATTAACTCTAAAATTAATCTTTAAAATAACGTTTATTATTGTGCACAGTTTTAACTTTCTGCCTGACTTTTAGTATTTTAGTAAACAAAAAATTTTATTAATTCTTGTTAATAATGTTTTATTTAAATCTTTCTTTATCTTAACTTACATAAGGTCCAACCAATTTGTTTTTTCAATATAACATCAACATACCTATTAGTATAAAAATTAATATTTATATTTAATAAATGACTTAAGACTATGTTTCTTAAATCTTTAAAATAAACAGATTGATTAAACAATTATAGAATTGTATACAATCTCTGTTAGTAAAATAAGTTATCTTTAATCTAATTAAATTCATTGGTTTTATAAAAAGATAATTATAATTTGTTATTATTAATATGGAGAACATAATATGGAAAATAATAATTTTAAAATATTTGGGTTATCATCAAATAAACCATTAGTAAATGAAATATGTGAATTATTAAATATAAAGGAGTCTCAGACAAAAATCTCGAGATTTATGGACGGTGAAATTCTAGTTCAATCAATGGAATCTGTTAGAGGACAAGAAATTTATATTGTTCAATCTACCAATCAACCAGTAAATGAAAATTTAATGGAACTACTAATTGCTGTTGATGCTTTTAAAAGAGCGAGTGCTGCAAAAATCAATGTGGTAATTCCATATTTCGGTTATGCAAGACAAGATAGAAAGGCGGCAGGAAGACAACCTATAACAGCTAGACTAGTGGCAAACCTAATTGAAAAATCAGGTGTTAATAGAGTCATAGCGGTGGATTTACACTCAACACAAATTATGGGTTTTTTTAATGTGCCTATCGACAACTTTTCAACAGCTCAAGCTGTAGCATCAGAAATAATTAATGACATTATTAAAAATAATTTAGATCCTAAAGATTGTATACTTGTTTCACCTGACCATGGTGGTTTAACAAGAGTTCATGGTGTTGCGAAGTATACAGGAAATATAACTAATGGTATTGCTGTAATCGCAAAGAGAAGACCTGAACCAAACAAAGCAGAGGTGGAATTCATTTTAGGAGATGTTGTCAACAAAACTTGTTTTGTTATTGACGATATGATTGATACTGGCGGAACAATTATTAATGCTGCTAAAGCTTTGAAAGACCAAGGTGCTAAAGATATTTACTTAATTGCTTGTCATGGTCTTTTTAATGGTAAAGCTGTTGACAACTTAGAAAGAGCAGTAAAAGAGAAAATTGTTAAACAAGTTGTTGTAACAAATACAATTGATTTACCCAAAGAAAAGATATTCGAGGGTCTTAAAATTATTTCAGTAGCAAAACTTATGTCTGCAATGATAAAAAGTTCTTATGAAAAAAACCCTTTAACTAAAGTTTATGAAGAAGAACAGGAAAAAATTGCATTAAAAGTAAAAGATTATGTTAAAAAACATCAATAATGAAACAAAAACTAATAGTAGGACTTGGTAACCCTGGAAATAGTTACTATAAAACAAGACACAATGCTGGTTTTTTAATTGTTGATTATTTACTTCAAAAATATGGGTTTGAAAAAAAAACTATCAAGTTTAATGCAGAAATATTTATAACTAAAATTAATAATGTTAAAGTCATTTTTTTAAAACCCCTTACTTATATGAATCTTTCTGGAGAAGCTCTAAATAAAACAATGAGTTTTTTTAAGATAGATAAAAAAGATATATTAGTTATTCATGATGATAAAGATTTAGATGTTGCGGTATTTAGGTTCAAAAATAAAGGTAGTTCAGGAGGGCATAATGGTTTAAAAAACATTATTTCTCACCTAGGTTCTGAAGAATTTAAAAGAATAAAAGTTGGTGTTGGAAAACCAATCAACAATATAAAAATAATTGATTGAGTATTAATGAAGTTAAAAGATGAGGAAATAAATTTAATAATAAATAACTTTAAATTAAGAGAAATTGTTATCGAAGATTTTATATCAGAAACAGATATTAATAAAATAATGAATAAATTTAACTAAGGAGAAATTATGAGCAAATATAACTCACTTGTAATAGTTGGTGCACAATGAGGTGATGAAGGTAAAGGTAAGATGACTGATTATTTTGGTCAAAAAGCAGATTTAGTAGTAAGATTTGCTGGTGGTGACAATGCTGGACATGTAATTAACTTCAATGGTGAAAAACATAAGGTAACATTAGTACCATCAGGAATTTTTAATAAAAAAACAACAAATGTCATCGGTAATGGCTGTGTGATTAATCTAAAAAATTTAATAGAAGAGATTGAAATAATCGAAAAACACAGTAGTGAACACGGAAATTTATTAATATCTAATAAAGCACATGTCTTAATGCCTTATCACATTGAAATTGACAAGGCTTTAGAAGAAGAGAGAGAAGCTCTTAAGATAGGTACCACCAAGAAAGGTATTGGGCCTGCTTATAATGACAAAATATCAAGAATGGGCGTTAGAATTTGTGATATACCTAGACCAAGATTTAAAGAAGAGTTTAAGGTAATTTTTAACTACAATAAAAAATTTCTAAAAAATATGTTTAATGTTGAATTAGATATAAATTTTGATGAGTTATGTGAAGATTTACAAAACTATTATTTAAAGCTTAAACATAGAATAACTGATTGTGATATATTTGTTGAAAATGCCATTAAAGCAGGCAAAAACGTGCTATTTGAAGGTGCTCAAGGTGCTATGTTAGACATTGATCACGGAACATATCCTTATGTTACAAGCTCAAATACTTCAGCTAATAACGCATCAATTGGTACTGGAATTGGTCATAAGTTGATAGAAAAATCATTAGGTATTGTCAAAGCGTATTGTACAAGAGTAGGAGAAGGACCATTTCCAAGTGAATTATTAAATGAAATCGGAGATAAAATACGTATAGTTGGTAATGAATTTGGTTCAAACACCGGTAGACCTAGAAGAATAGGTTGATTTGATGCAGTTGCATTAAAGCATGCAATAAGAACATCTGGTCTTGACTCAATCTTTATTACATTATTGGATGTACTAACTGGTATTGATGATTTAAATATATGTGTAAGCTATGAAATAAATGGTTTAAAAACAAGTAACATGCCAGCAAACGCTGGTGATCTGTGAGATTGTAGACCAGTATATATTTCTACACCAGGGTGAAAAGAAGATATAACCAAAGTTAAATCATTTATAGATCTTCCTGATGAGGCAAAAAACTATATTAAGTTAATTGAAAAAATATGCGAGATTAAAGTTGAAGGTTTCTCAGTAGGTCCTGATAGAAATCAAACAATATTGTATGAAGACTTTTTTTAGGAGAGAAATTAATGATCGATAGATATCTTATTAAAGAAATAGAAAAAATTTGAGATGAAGAAAATAAGCTTCAAACTTGACTTAAAGTTGAAAAAGCTGTTGTCAAAGCTTTAAATAAACTAGGAGTAGTCCCAGACACTGATTTAAAAAAAATTATGGACTTAAATGAAATTAACATCGAAAGAATGCTAGAAATTGAAAAAGAAACAAAACATGACGTAGTAGCATTTACAAGAATGATTTCAGAATATTTAGGAAATGAGAAGAAATGAATTCATCTTGGTTTAACTTCAACTGATGTAGTTGATACTTCACAGAATATTCTTATAAAAAACTCAAATCTTATTGTTGAAAAGGAACTTTTTAACCTACTAGATAAATTAAAAAGTAAAGCACTTGAAAATAAAGAAACTCTTATAATGGGGAGATCTCATGGTATGTATGGAGAACCTACATCATTAGGATTAAAATTTTTATTATGATTCGATGAATTAAAAAGACAAATAAGTAGATTTGATTTAGCAAAATTACAATTAGAAGTAGCAAAAATTTCAGGGTCTATGGGAAATTATGCAAATATTGAACCAGAAGTGGAAGAGTTTGTAGCTAAGGAGTTTGAGTTAGGATTAGATAATATTTCTACTCAAGTAACTCAAAGAGATAGACATTCAAACTTAATTTTAGTATTTGCAAATATTGCTTCAACACTTGAAAAAATTACAACTGAAATAAGATTATTCCAAAGAAGTGAAGTACAAGAAATATGCGAAGGATTTGGTATCGGCCAAAAAGGTTCAAGTTCAATGCCGCATAAAAAAAACCCAATAAGTTCAGAAAATATTACAGGATTATCTAGATACATAAGAAGTTTTGTGTCAATGGCACTTGAAAATAATGTACTATGACATGAGAGAGATATTTCTCATAGTTCAAATGAGAGATTAATGTTTCCTGATATTTATAATATTCTTGTATACGCATTAAGAAGAACTACAAATACAATTAATAATCTTGTTATTAATAAAGATAAGATGTTAGAACATATTTCAAGCCAAAATAATATTTTTTATAGCCAAAGGGTATTAACATACATTTTAATCAAGTATAATTTTTCTAGAGAAGAAGTATACGACTTCATACAGCAATGTACTTTAGAATGTCAACGTACAAATAAAGATTTTAAATCTGTTTTATTAGATAATGGTGTCACTAAATATATTACCAATTTAGATGAGTTCGAAAGTCTATTTGATTTGAAATACTTCTTAAGGCATGTTAATCGTGTCTTTGAAAGGGTGGTTAAATAGTATGGAAAACCAAAAATTAATTACGATGATTACAGAAGATGAAATTAAATCCGCGATAATTAATGCGGCTCAAAGTTATGGGAAGTTATATGAAAACCAACAACTAACTATTGTAGCTGATGTTAGAAACTCATTCATATTTATTGCAGATTTGATTAGAGAACTTCCAATTGATGTAACTATTCAATTTGTTGTTACACCAACAAAGGAGTTAGAGAATTGTAATTTACAAGAATCAAAAATAGATCTAGGATTAACTACTTCCTTAAAAGGTAAAAATGTATTAATTGTAAATGATATCTTAAATAATGGAAATACATTAAATAGGTTATTCGATTATGTTAATAAAGAACAACCCTTATCAATTAAAATACTAAACTTAATTGAAAAAGATAACAAAGATAGAAATGTTAAATTGGAGTATGAATCATTGTTTAAAATTGATAACTTATTTATAGTGGGTTATGGATTAACTTATAACGAGAGTTATAGGGGATTAAAAGCTATTTACAGTTTGGAAATTAAAGAATAATTATGAAGAAGAAAAACTTTTATGTTACTACCCCTATATATTATCCTAGTGGAAATTTACATATTGGACATTCTTATACAACTACCTTAGCCGATGTTATTTGTAGATATAAAAAAGAAGATGGGTTCAATACGTTTTTTTTAACAGGTTCAGACGAACATGGTCAAAAAATTGAATTAAAAGCAAAAGAAAATAACTTAGAGCCCAAAGAATATGTCGACAATATAGTTGCCAATTTTAAATATTTGTGAAAGCTTTTAAATATTGATTACTCAAAGTTTATTAGAACAACTGATGTTGATCATATTGAATCAGTTCAAAACATATTTTCTGTTTTATTAGAGAAAGATTTAATTTATCCTTCAAAGTATAAGGGTGAATATTGTATCAGTTGTGAAGAGTTTCTTACAAGTGAGCAAATAATCGATAATAAATTTCATTCAGTATGTAAAAAAGAATTTGTTATGTTTGAAGAAGAATCTTATATGTTAAGAGTTTCACAATTCAAAAAATTTTTAATTGATTTATTTAAAAAAGATTTTTTAGAACCAGAAAATAGAAAAAAAGAAATGTTAAATAACTTTATTAATAATGAGTTAGAAGATTTATCAGTAACTAGAATAAACTTTTCATGAGGAGTTCAAGTTTTAGAAGATCCAAAGCATGTTATATATGTTTGAATCGATGCATTAAGTAATTATATTAGTGCATTAGGTTATAAAAATAACAGCACGAACCTTATGAATGATTTCTGGTCAGAAAATACTGAAATCCTACAAATTATAGGTAAAGAAATTACAAGATTTCACTCAATTTATTGACCAATAATTTTAAAGTCATTAGATTTAAGAATGCCAAACAAAATATTATCACACGGTTGGATATTAAGTAAGAATGATAAAATGAGTAAATCATTAAATAATGTGATAGATCCAATTAGCGTTATAAAAAAATACTCAAGTGATGCATTAAGATTTTATATTTCTTATAATCTACCGACATATAAAGATGGCAATTTTACTGATGAATTATTTATAGAATCATTTAATACAAACTTAGCTAATAATGTTGGAAATTTAATATCAAGAACATCAAATATGATAATTAAATATTTTGATGGTTTAGTACCCATGGTTGACATGAGTAATGAGAAGCTATACAAAAAGGGTGATCAAGCAATATATAATTTTAAAAAGCACATGGATCTTTATAATGTTTCAGAAGCAATTGATGTAGCATTAAAACTAGGACAAGAGTGTAATAAGTATATTGAAGATGTTAAACCATGAGATCTTCAAAAAAATAATAAAATAGAAGAATTGAAAAAAGTAATTTCCCTTTTACATAGAAATATATTAATATTAATTTATTTATTAAAACCTATTCTTGTTGAAAGTACAAAAAAAATGTTCGAACAAGTTGGTGTTGATATAGACTTAATTAATTTTAAGTCATTTGAAAATAATGACTATAAAGTTAATAAAATATCAGATAGAGAAATAATATTTAAAAGAATTTAGAACGTAGGTGAATATATGGAAGTTGATATTATTGTTGTTGGAGCAGGACACGCTGGTGTTGAAGCAGCCTTAGCTTCTGCAAGGTTAAACAAAAAAACTATCCTTATTAATTTATATGATGATAAAATAGCAACTATGCCATGTAACCCATCTATTGGTGGTCCTGCAAAAGGTATTGTTGTAAGAGAAATTGATGCATTAGGTGGTGAAATGGGAAAAGCGGCTGATGCAACTGCTCTGCAAATTAAACTATTAAACTCCTCACGTGGACCAGGAATTTGAGCGCTGAGAGCACAATCTGATAAAATAAAATATTCAGAATATATGCGCAATGTTATAAAGAAACAAGAAAATTTACAGTTAGTTGTTGGAGCGGTTTTAAATCTAATTGTTGAAGATAAAACTATTAAAGGAGTTGTTTTAGAGGATAACACAAAAATTTTTTGTAAAGCTTTAGTTTTAACTACTGGTACATATCTTTCTAGTAAAATATTCCAAGGAAGCGATAACTTTGAGTCAGGTCCAAGTAATGAAAAAACAACAAAAGGTTTATCAAGTACATTTTCAGAATTAAACATTAAAACATTTAGATTTAAAACAGGAACTCCCCCAAGGGTAAAAAAAGACTCAATAGATTTATCATTTGCAAAAGTTGAGCCAGGAACTAATATGGAATTATTCTTCTCATCTAAAACTAAAAATATAATTCCTTTTGATAAACAAGAAGTATGTTATTTAATTCACTCAACTGAGGAAACCAAAAAAATTATTGTGGAAAACCTCAATAAGTCAGCAATGTACTCTGGAGAAATCCAATCAATAGGACCTAGATATTGTCCAAGCTTTGAAGACAAAATAGTAAGGTTTTCAGATAAACCAAGACATCAAATATTTTTAGAACCAGAATCTTTATCTCTTGACACATTTTATGTACAAGGTTTTTCGACCTCAATGCCAATTGATGTACAAGATAAAATGCTAAGAAGTTTGCCTGGGTTTGAAAATGTAGTTGTTGATAAATGAGCATATGCAATTGAATATGATTGCATAGACCCACAGCAATTGAAATTGACATTGGAATTAAAAGAGGTAGAGAATCTTTTTTTTGCTGGGCAAATAAATGGTACAAGTGGATACGAAGAAGCGGCTGGCCAAGGTTTGATAGCAGGGATTAATGCAGTCTTAAAAATCGATGGGAAAGAACCTTTTATTTTAAAGAGAAGTGAGTCATATATTGGCGTTATGATTGACGACTTAGTTAATAAAGGTGTAAATGAACCTTATAGACTTCTAACTAGTAGAGCTGAGAATAGATTGCTATTAAGAAATGATAATGCAGAACTAAGATTAAAAGTATATGGTTATAAAATTGGTTTAGTTGATGATAATGAATGAAATCAATTTAATAAATATAAAAATGAAATTGAATCTACAATTGAGTTTTTAAAAGTTACAAGATTCACTCCAAAAAGTGAGTTAGCTATAAAACTTAATAAACTTAACCAAGCAACTTTGACTCAAGGCCTAAGCGCATACGAAATATTAAAACAACCAAAAGTTGAAATTGATATTTTAAAGGACTATATTCCTGAACTGCAAAATTTAACCAATGCTCAGTTGCAAAATATTTTAATTAGCATTAGATTTGAGGGTTACATTAAGAAAGAAGACGAGGATATTCAAAAACTAATCAAGTTAGAAAAAAAATTAATTCCTTTAAATTTAGATTATAATTTAGTTGATAATTTAGCTATTGAAGCAAGACATAAGCTATCCAAGGTAAGACCTACTTCGTTAGGGCAAGCCTCTAGAATAACTGGAGTAAATCCTTCAGATATTCAGATGTTGGCATTTCACTTAAAGAAAATAAATAAATGAAATAAATAAAAAGTTGGGAATAGAATGATTAATGTAAATAAGAAGAACAAGGTAAAGAACAAAGTGTTTGAGTTCTTAACTATTTTTTCAATGGTTTTTGGACTTGTAATAGGTAATGGAATTTACCTAAAAAATAGTAATGAACCTGGGGGTGTATTAGGAGAAGCTGGACAAAACCCCTATATTGCTATTTTCGTTTGGGTTTTCATTGGTGTAATGTGCACATTAATGATGATTACATTTATTGAAGCATCATCAGCTGCTGAAGGAAATGAAGACCACTCAACAGTACAAAGCTGAGCAAAAAAATTTATTAATAATAGATGTGCAAGTTTATTTTCCATTTTATATATTTGTATGTATATGCCAGTGCTATTAAGTTTAGCTTCTTTATTTTCAATTGAAATAATATTTGAATCTGTTGATGACTTTTTTAGTATTTCAAGTAAGTGAGGGTTGGTAAAATTTACTGTTACTAAAATAATTTTATCAATGTTGTTATTAATATTTTTTCAGTTACTAAATATTTACACTTATACACCTTCAAAGTTTATTCAAACCTTTTTAACTTTTGTTAAGTTTATACCATTGTTTGTAGCAATTGTTGGTAGTTTTAGCGTCTTTGCAATTGATGGGCCTAACAAAAACAATAGTTTTAATCCAGTAGAAAAACATTATAGCTCATGAAAACCAACTACATTACTTGCGACCTCGATGCCAGTTCTTTTTGCGTTTGATGGTTTTGTTTATGCTGCAACTTTAAGAAAAGATTGTGAAAATAAAAAAGTAGTTGCACCAGCAATGCTGTCCGCAATTTTAGCGGTAACTGTATTTTATATTGTAGTAACTGTTTCAATATTTATTTCAAGAGAAGACGGGAATATTTTTAATCTCTTTGATGAAATATTTAGAGGTAATATATATTTTGTTTTATTGTTTAAAATAATTATTGCAATAACAATGTTAACAATACTAAATGGTTATTCGACTTTAATGCCAAGAACTATTAATTCTGCAATAGATGAAAAACTTATTGCTATAAATTTTAAGTCAAATGCATTCAAAAAAGGAGGTTATTTAGGATTTACAATAACTTCTATTATATTTGTTGTATTTGTTTCTTCTTCATTGGCATTAACAGGGAACAGAGAAAGTGAACTTAGTGCATTTTATATTTCAAATTATTCTTCAAATAGTACTGTAATATTTGCGTTTACTTCTTATTTACTTGTTATGATTTTTGTATTAATAAATAAAAAAACAAAAAAAGTTAGGGTAGATAGTATTAGAGGAAGTTTTATAATAGGAATTATTAGTTCGGTTATGCTATTTATTGTGTTAGGATATGCATATTATGACTTTCTTATAAATAAGTTCATAAATAAGAGCTATGAAGACCCTGCGTTATTAATATTATTTTCATTATTAATAGGATTAATTTGGTTTATAAATGAAATAATCTTATCTAAAAATAATATTGAAGAAAATGATTTCTATTTAAGATTAAATCCAAAGAACTGACATAAATATAATAAGCAAATTGCACTTACTAACTACGTTAAGAAAAAAGGTAAAAAAAATGAGATACGAAATATTAAAAAAAGTTTATAAAGGTATCGATAGTTCAATTATTGATAAGTTAGATATTTATATTGAACTTTTAAAAAAATGAAATGAAAAGTTCAACCTTACTGCAATTTTAGAAGATGAGCAAATAATTAGGAAACATTTTTACGACTCCCTTATTTTTTCGATCAACTTTAAACTTGATAACCAATCAGTCTTAGACATAGGTACAGGCGCAGGTTTTCCAGGAGTTGTACTAAAAATATTTTATCCAAACCTTAAAATAACTCTTCTTGAATCAAATAACAAAAAAGTAATTTTCTTAAAAGAAGTAATTAAAAAACTTGAATTAAAAAATATAACTATCGTTAATGATAGGTCTGAAAGTTATAGCATTGGTAATAAAGAAACATTTGATATTGTTACGTCTAGAGCAGTTGCTCAATTGAATATTTTGTTAGAAATAGGAGTGCAAGCATTAAAAATAAATGGTTATTTCATAGCTCTAAAAGGAAAAAATTATTTGGAAGAAATTAAAAATCTTAACTCCCAAGAAAGTCTCATTGGACTAAAACTTGAAACTTCTCAAGTTGTTGAAGAAGATGGTTTAGGTTTAAGAGCAAATTTATTTTACAAAAAAGTAAGATGTACACCAATTGAATATCCAAGAAGTTATAATAAGATAAAAAAAAGACCATTAGGCGAATAAAAATTATATAATAAGAAATAGTGGAGGATAAATATAATGGCAAAAGTAATATCAATTTCAAACCAAAAAGGTGGTGTTGGTAAAACTACAACATCAGTTAATTTAGCTTGTGGTTTGGCGTTTGAAGGGAAAAAAGTTCTTTTAATTGACACTGATCCTCAATTTAATGCAACTACAGGAGTTGGTTATGAAATAGATAGTAACTCTTTAAGTATGTACCATGTATTTATTGGAGAAAAACAAATAAGGGAAGTTATAGTAAAAAATATAAAACCTAATATTGATTTAGCACCAAGTTCAATAGATGTAGCCGCTGTTGACTTAATACTTTTAGAACAAAAACATAGTAACCAAAATATTTTAAAAGAACAAATTGACTCACTAAGAAGTGATTATGATTTTATTATTATTGATTGTCCTCCAAGTCTTGGTTTAATTAATAGAAATGGTTTAGCATCATCCGATACTGTATTAATACCTATTCAAGCAGAACATTATGCAATGCATGGAGTTGCACAGTTGTTAAGAACAATTAAAAAAGTTAAAGAGACACTTAACCCAACATTAACAATTGAGGGCGTGCTTGTAACAATGTTTGATTCAAGAACTAAATTAGCACATGATGTACTTGAAGAAATTATGAAAACATTTGGTCCTAAAGTATATAAGGCGGTTATTCCAAGAAATATAAAAATATCAGAATCATCAATCGAAGGAAAATCTATTTTTGAGTATGATAAAAATGGTTTAGGATCAATAGCATATTTAGAATTTGTAAAAGAGGTGCTTAGAGAAAATGGCAACTAAGAAAAGATATAACTTTAAAGGGTTAGATGACATATTTGGTGAGTCTGTCTCAGATGTTGTAGGAAAATTAGAAAACAATAAAGCTCTTGCTGATCAAGCTAAGGATTTTGTAGATATAAAATCATTAAAACCAAATCCTTTTCAACCAAGAAAAGTATTTGAAAAAGAAGAAATATCTGAGTTATCAAACTCAATAAAAATACATGGTATTATCCAACCGATTATAATTAATTCTAATAACGAAATTGTTGCTGGTGAAAGAAGGTTCAGAGCTGCAAAAGAAGCTGGACTAACAGAAGTTCCGGTAGTAAAAATTAACCTTACAAAAATACAAATGGAAGAGTTTGCTATTATTGAAAATATTCAAAGAGTAGATTTATTAGAAATTGAAGAAGCTATTGCTTATAAAAAATTATCAGTTAATTCAAAACTTAAACAAGAAGAAATAGCTAGTAGAGTTGGTAAATCAAGATCTCACGTAGCCAATATTATGAGACTATTAAATTTACCTGATTATGTTCAAAACTCATTACTTGAAAAGAAGTTGACAATGGGACATGCAAAACCATTACTAACAATACTAAGTGATAAAGATTTTCTAGACTATGTTTATAATAGAATTATAAAAGACGATATAACAGTAAGAGAAGTAGAACAATTAGTTAAAAACAAAAATACTGATGTGGTGAAAGAAAAGAAAATAACAAATCCTAATATTAAAAATTTAGAAAATAAATTAATGAGAAAACTGGGCACTAAAGTTACTATAGATTCATCGAAGTTATCAATAAAATATACAAGCATTGATGATTTAAACAGAATACTTGAAATACTTGGTTTTATAGAAGAATAACAATAGGGAAAGAAATATGAGTTTAAAAGTAGGTATAGTAGGATTGCCAAATGTAGGTAAATCAACTTTGTTTAATGCAATTACAAATTCAAAAGTAGAAGCAGCAAATTATCCATTTGCAACAATTGAACCTAATGTAGGTGTTGTTGAAGTTAAGGATGAAAGACTTATAAAGTTAGCTAAAATATTTGAATCAAAAAAAACTATTTTTACTACAATTGAGTTTGTTGATATAGCTGGTTTAATTGCAGGAGCAAGTAAAGGAGAAGGGTTAGGTAACGCCTTCTTGGCAAATATTAGAGAGACAGATGCAATCTGCGAAGTTGTAAGATGTTTTGACTCAAAAGATATCACTCATGTAGAAGGAACTATTGATCCAATAAGAGATATTGAGATCATTGAGTTAGAACTTATTTTAGCTGATGAATCAGTTGTCAAAAAAAGACTTTCAAAGATAGAACCAAAGTACAAAACATCAAAAGATGCATTGATAATTTTTGAATATAATATATTGTCAAAATTAGCACAAGCACTAAGCGATGGTTTGTTATTGAATAGTCTTGAGTACGACGACGAAGAATTAGTTTATCTAAAAACCTTAGGTTTGTTAACATTAAAAAAATTTATTTATGTTGCTAATGTATCTGAAGAATACATATTAGAAGATAATGAGTATGTAAAAAATGTAAAAAGTCTAGCTGTACAAAAAGGTTTTGAATTTGTCAAAGTGTGTGCAAAAGTCGAAGAGGACTTAAGTGAACTTAATGATGATGAAAAACAAGACTTCTTAATGGATTATGGAATTAAAAGTTCAGGACTTGATCAATTAACATTAGCATCTTACAAAACATTAAGTTTAAAAACATACTTTACTGCTGGTCCACAAGAGGCTAGAGCTTGACAATTTAAATCTGGTTATACAGCACCTCAATGTGCAGGAATAATTCATACAGACTTTGAAAAAGGTTTTATAAAAGCAGATATTTACAGGATTGAAGACATTATTGAGTTGGGCTCAGAACAAGAAATTAAAAATAAAGGCAAGATTAGGTTAGAAGGTAAAAATTACATTGTCCAAGATGGAGATGTTTGTTATTTTAAGTTCAATAAATAAAAACATATTATAAGTTATTTTGTTATAATCAGTGTGTAATTTAATTGAAAGGGTTTTTTTATTTTGAAAAAGCAATATTTAAGATTAACAATATCTTTATTAATTCTCATAATAGTTTGTTTATCGATATTTGTTTTGGGAGGTAGCTTTTTTATAGAGAATAATGATAATCAGTGAATCTATAAGGGATGAAATAACAATAGTCCAAGCGTTGATTCGCTTTATAGTGTATTTCAGAATAAATTATTTTTTGGTAAAATTTCAAGACTTGCATTTCCAATTTCGATATCATTGCTATCATTATCAATAATTTATCCTGTATATATTTTAATTAATATAATTTTATTATCATTTAAAGTTAAAGACAGTTCAATGAATAATATAAATCTGGTTATTGATATAATTTATTATGTTTTCATATTAATAATTATGATAGTATTTATTTTATCTTTAGTTGCTATTAGAGATGATTTTTACACATTATCTAATGATTCGGAAAAAGAGTCTCTTCATAAAAAATTTAAGTTTGGAACCAATTTTATTATTAATATTATTTTATTAATATCTTCTTGTGTTATGTTGCTTTCTTTTAATATTTATGTTTACTTAGATAAAATAAAAAAAGCTTTTAAAACAAGTAAAATAAGTAGTAAAAAAAATTCGTAAAAATTTTATTAACATTACTTAGTTATATAAAGAATCCTACAAATAAAAATAATATTTGTTATTTATAAATAAAAAACTAAGCATTTAAATTATATATTCTAACGCTGACATTAGTTAGCGTTTTTACTTTCATTATTTAAATATTTATAATTATGTAAATCATATTATTTATTTATACAAGCTTTTATTTATACAATATGTTTTGTGATATTTTAAATATTACTAACTAATCATTTTTTATTTTGAAAAAGAATATTTTTCATCAATTTAAACTTTATTAAGTTATTGAAAGAAATCTATTTAAGAATAAAACCTCTATTAAGTTGATGACTTATGCTGATATATTTTTAAAAAATTAGGAGTAATTAGTAAATAAAAATAGCCATTAAGGCTATAAGTCGATATTAATTTTTTTTACCGCATAAAGTTAATATACCACCAATTAAGAATAATAGGAAGGGTATAAAGTATGCAGCTCAAGAAAATAGTATACTTACTAATGCTATTATACCACAAGCAATTCTTGCTTGGTTACTTCCTTTTGATAATGCCATAGCTCCTGTTACTATAATTACAATTGGCAATATTAAACTTAGCACACCGATTATAATAAATATTCCAGAACTTAAACCCCCAATACTACTAAATCCAAATGAGATAGTTCCTGCAAGAATAAACAATAAACCAAATATACATGAAAATCCTGCCCCAATGAAAGATGTTATAATTCCACCTTTTGCTAATCCGTTCATTTTTTTACCTTTCTAAAGTTTAGTACCTATATATTAATTTAATTAAATGCAGTGTGATTACCCACACTAATTAGATTATATAAAATAAATTCAAAATGTGTAAAAAAATTTTAATATACATAAAAATTTTTATTATTAATAAATTATTATGTTATAAATAAATAAAAAATAATTTTGTTATATGTTTATCTTACTTAGAAATAATGTTATGTAAGAAATTGGTTTAAACATAGTAATACTTATAGAAATAAACACCAGAAAGTTATTATCAAATATATAATGAATATTTGTTATATAAGCTATTCTAACGAAAAATTCAACAGGCAATAGTATTATATTTATCTATAAATTTATCGGAGTCACTGAAGACTATATTGGGCTTTATACTTAATTGCAGTTTAGTTTTCATTATACAAAAACTGAAATAATGACAACTACATTTCCAAAAAAACCCATTATTTAAAGAACTTCTTGTACACTACAAATAAAACCATAAAGAGTGGAATAAAAAAATTAAAAATTAAAAGACTCTAATTGAATAATAAATTTATTATAGATAAATTAGATTATATTTTAATGTAAACTTCAAAAATGTAAAGATATTGAAAATATAGTAATTTATCTTTTAGGAAAATTTATTGGAATTTCAGAAATATTTTTATAATTATTTTTTGATATTCACATCATTAAAAATTTTAAAAAAAACGACAGTTCTATCTTTAAAAGATTATAATTAAATAAACACCTAAAGGAGGTATTTTATAATGGTAATATTTAATAACTCTTTTGGGTATATGACTTTTAGATAGTTATACCCTTTTAAATTATAAATATTTAACAATAATAAATATTATCAAACTCAAGGAGGTATAATTTGAGATTTTTAGATTTCGCAGAATTTAATGTATCAGCAGGAAATGGTGGAGATGGTTTTGTATCATTTGACCCCTTTGCCAAGGGAAAACCTAACGGTGGTAATGGAGGTAACGGAGGTAATATATATTTCACTTCAAAAAAAAATATCAATTCATTAATGGATCTTAAATATAATAAATTTTATAAAGCTCAAGATGGTATCAAAGGCGGAGCTAAATTATGTAATGGAAGAAATGGGCATGATCTTATATTATTTATTCCAGTTGGCTCAACAATTTATAATGAAAAAAAGCAAAAATTGGTTGAGTTTACTAAGGATAATCAAACTATATTAATTGCAAAAGGAGGAAAAGGAGGAAGAGGAAACGGTAAGTTTGCAAAAGAATGAAGAGATAACCCCAATAAGTGTGAAAAAGGAGAAATAGGCGAGAGTATGAATATCTCAATCGAAATAAAAGTTCTTGCAGATGTTGGTTTTGTAGGATTACCAAATGCTGGCAAATCAACATTGTTAAATGTTATTTCAAACTCAAAACCCGAAATAGCAGATTACCCTTTTACTACGATTAAACCACATTTAGGAATTTGTAAAGATAGTTATAATAGAAGCTTTGTAGTTGCTGACCTACCTGGACTTATAGAAGGTGCTAATTTAGGTAAAGGTTTAGGAGTTGAATTCTTAAAATACATTGAAAAATGTAGAATAATTTGTCATGTAATTGATATGAGTGGAAATTATGGTCAAGAAGACGTTATTAAAAATTATGAGCTTATCCGAAAGGAATTAAAATCGTATAACTTAATGCTAGATAAAAAACCTGAAATTATAGTCGCTAATAAGATAGATTTAGAATCTGCTCAATATAACTTATTAAAATTTTCTAAAAGATATAGTAACAAAAACATATTATTAATTTCAGGAAAAAAACAAAAAAATGTGAATACTCTTTTAAACATACTTGGAGATCAACTTGAAACCTTAAACAATTAATTAAATAGATATTATTCTATTTTTTTATTTATAATATATAGAGTTAAGTTGAGGTAATATGTATAGAATCGGTTTTTCAAAAGACAAGCATAATTTAGTTAAAGGAAATGGTATATCAATCGGTGGTATAAACATTGAATGTGATAGAAGTCCTGATGCATATAGTGATGGTGATGTTTTATTTCACGCCTTAGCTGAGTCAATATACGGAGCTTTAGGAATGGAAGACATTGGAACTTATTATAATAAGAAAAATAAAGAAAAAAAATTTAAATCTAGTTGCATGATTAAAGATGTAAATGCTATTTTAATCTCAAAGCAATTTAAAATAGTAAATATCGATATATTAATTGAGTTAGATAAACCAAATTTAACTAAGTATAAGGATATAATTAAAGATAATGTTGCAATGATGCTAGGTTTAAGCAAAGAAGTAATTGCTATTAAAGCTACAACTACTGAAGGTAATCATCCAAATTTAGTTACTTGTTATTCTAATGTATTAATAAAAAAAGAGGAGAATTATTAAAATGAAAAAAGTTAGATTAAGATATGCACCATCTCCAACAGGGTTTTTACACATAGGTAACACGAGAACTGCATTAATGAATTATTTATTTGCAAAACACTATAAAGGAGATTTTATTGTTAGAATTGAAGATACCGATTTTGACAGAAATGTTGATGGAGCCATTGAATCACAGTTTGATAATATGGACTGATTGGGAATTATTGCAGATGAGTCATTTTTAAAACCAAATCCAAATTATGGTGAATATATGCAATCAAGAAAACTTGAAAGATATATTGAAATTGCAAATCAATTGATCGAGAAAAATTATGCTTATAAATGCTTTTGTACAAAAGAAGAACTAGAAGAAAGCAGACAAACACAACTTGATCAAAATATTTTAGCACCTAAGTATGATCGAAAATGTTGAAATGATCGAGAAAACTTAAAAGATTGCAATAAAGAATATAATGTTAGATTTAAAGTGCCCGATAATAAAGAATTTAAAATTAACGATATTATTAGAGGAGAAGTAATATTTAGCTCAAAAGATATTGGTGATTTTGTAATTCTTAAATCAAATGGTGTTGCTACATATAACTTTGCAGTAGTAGTTGATGATAAAGATATGGAAATTTCACACGTACTAAGAGGAGAAGAACATATATCAAACACTCCAAGACAGTTAATGATTTATGAAGTTATGAATTGAGAATCTCCAATATTTGGTCATTTAACTTTGATAGTAGATGAAAATAAGAAAAAACTATCTAAAAGAAGTGGAAATGAAATGTTTTTTATTTCTGAGTATCGTAGACAAGGTTATTTACCAGAAGCAATATTTAATTTTGTTTCATTGTTAGGTTGAAGTCCTAAGGAAGAGAGAGAATTATTTTCAAAAAAAGAGCTTGTTAATATATTTGACGATAATAGGTTCTCTAAATCACCAAGTATGTTTGATTTTGTCAAACTAAAATGAATTAATAGCCAATGAATAAAAAAAATGAGTGATGAAGATTATCTTAAGTTCATAATAAACTTTATTGATAATAATAGATTTGATATATCTAAAGTTTCTAGAGATTGATTGTATAATGTATTAATGTTGTATAAAAAAGAAGTGGAATTTGGGATTCAAATTAATGACCACTTAAATTTATTTTTTGAAGATAACAAAGATGTACGATTAGATATTTTAAGTTCAATCGATAATTGAAAAGATGTAGTAATAGCATTTAAAGATAGAATTGAGACTCTGAATACTTTTGATGAAATTAGCATTAAGTCAATTATTACGTCATTAGGAAAAGAGTTAGATATTAAGGGTATGAATCTATATATGCCAATTAGAGTCTCTTCAACTCTAAGTGAACATGGGCCAGAATTAGCAAAAGTAATAAACTTATTTGGTAAAGAAAAAGTAATAAATAATATAAAATATATTTTAGATATGTAGGTTAATATGAATAAATTTATTAGAGATAATGTTCATGGTGAAATTAATATTAAAGAAGATTTTATAATTGAATTAATTGAAACTAAGGCATTTCAAAGATTAAGAAGAATTGTTCAACTAGGTGGTGGCCAGTACGTTTTTCCAAGCGCTTCACATACAAGGTTTTCACACTCAATTGGCACTTATCATGTTGTATGCAAGTTTCTAGAAAATGAAAACTTAACACAAGGTCTAAATAAAAAAGATTTCCCTGTTGTTAAGGCGGCATCACTATTACACGATATTGGTCATGGTCCATTTTCACATAGCTTTGAAAAAGTAATTAGTATTAATCATGAAAAATACTCAGTAAAAATCATATTAAACGATAATGAGATTACTAATGTGCTTAGAAAAGCTAATATTGATCCTATGGAGGTTGCCTCAATAATTGAAGGTAATCATCCAGTCAATGTATTTAATATGCTTGTATCAAGTCAAATTGATGCAGATAGAATTGATTATTTATTAAGAGACTCATTAGGAGCGGGTGTAAATTATTCAAAGTTAGATTTACAATGAATAATTAGACATGCAACAACTAACGAAGGTAATATTGTATTTCCTGAAAAAACAGTAAATGCAATTGAACACTTTCTATTAGGAAGATATCATATGTTTACACAGGTTTACAATCATAAAATATCTAAGGCCTTTGATTTTACATTAGAAAAATGATTCTTAAGGTTAAGAGACTTATATAAAGAATCCTATGTTTTTAAAAATAATTATTATATAGAAGTTTTAAAACCAATCCTAGAATTTAGAGATTTGAATGTTGATGAATACACAAGATTAGATGATTATACAATTCTCGAGTATATCAAAATGTCTAGCGAAGAAGAAGACGAAATTTTAAAGGATTTAGCCTTAAGGATAATTAATAGAAACTTTGTTAGAGTATCGTCAAAGTTAACTGAGCAAGAGTTTGAAGAATATAAAAACTCTTCCAATCTGGACCCAAAATATTATTTTGGAACAATTGAAGAAAAACCCTTCTGTATTTATGGAGCAAGTCAAAAAGGACTAGAAAAACCAATTTATATCGAACATTCTAATGGACTAAAAAATATTGAAGAAATATCACAAATTTTGAATAAAAATTCGAAAAATATAGGAAAAAAGTTTTATATTTTTATTAAGTAATAATGTAGAATAAAAAATATGGAGGGTATGTTATGCATAAAACATCACCAATTGAGTTAGCTTATAAGTATTTAACATCAGTTAAGGATAATATGTCATTTGAAGACATCTGAAATGCAATATCAAGAGAAATTGAAGCAAATAATGAAAGAAAGAATGAAATCATAGCTGAATTATACAGTGACTTAGTTCTTGACAATCGTTTTGCATTAACTTCTGATGGGAAATGAGCTTTAAGAGATTATTTAAAATTTGAAGACGTAAAAAAACAATATGAATATGTTGATAAATTCGAGACTACTGAAGAGTTTGATGATTTAGATGTAATGAACTCATCTATTTATGATGATGATGACACTGGTGAGCATGTCAAAAAGGCAAAACTTCGATTAGATAATGACATTGATACAGACGATATTTCATTAGATACAGACGATTTTGATGAAGACGATTTTGATGAAGACGATTATGGCGATGATGATTAATTTAAAAATTTAGTTTTAATTATTTAAATAATAGTAGAAATATTCTATTATTATTTTTTTGAGGAGAGAAATATATGAGCAAGCATATCTTTATAACAGGTGGAGTAGTTTCTGGTTTAGGAAAAGGAATAACAGGAAGTTCATTAGGTGTACTTTTAAAAAATAGTGGGCTAAAAGTATTTATGCAGAAGTTTGACCCATATTTAAATATAGATCCCGGAACAATGAATCCAATTGAACATGGAGAAGTATTTGTTACTTTTGATGGTGGTGAAACTGACCTTGATTTAGGTCATTATGAAAGATTTATTGACGTAAATCTAACCAAAGGGTCTTCATATTCTGCTGGTAGAATATATGCTGATGCTCTTGAAATTGAAAGACAAGGTGGATATAAAGGTAAAACAGTACAAGTAATTCCACACATAACAAACCTAATTAAAAGCAAAATATACGAAATTGAAAAAAACAATGATTATGATGTAATAATTAGTGAAATCGGCGGTACTGTTGGAGATATAGAATCTCAACCATTTTTAGAAGCTATCAGACAGATTAGAATGGAAAAGTCTAAGGAGAACGTTTTATTCATTCATATAGCTTTATTGCCTTATTTAAAAATCTCAGGAGAGTTTAAAACCAAACCAATACAACACTCAGTTAAGGAAATGTTAAGTCTTGGTTTACAACCAGATATTATAGTTGCTAGAAGTGAGTTTAGTTTTGAAGATCGATTAAGAGATAAAATATCTTCATTTTGCAATGTTCCTAAAGAAAATGTGATTGAATGTAGTGATAGTGATTCAATTTATAAAGTTCCATTAACAATAATGAAATCAAATATGCATAAAATAGTTGCTAAACAACTAAACCTCAAAATAAATAAAACAGATATCACAGAATGAGAAAATTTTGTTAAAAATATTGACTCGTCAACAGAAGAATTAGAAGTTTGTATAGTTGGTAAGTATGTGGAGCTAAGTGACGCATACTTGTCGGTAATTGAATCATTAAAAATTGCTGGTTATGATTTAAAGCATAAAATAAAAATAAGATGAATAAATGCAAGAAAATTAAGTAACTTAAATATTGAAGAACAATTAGTTAATGCAAAAGGTATATTAGTTCCTGGAGGTTTTGGTGAAGAAGGTATTGAAGGTAAAATTCTTGCAGCCAAATATGCAAGAGAAAAAGACATTCCATTTCTAGGAATTTGTTTGGGAATGCAAATTGCTTGTGTTGAGTTCGCAAGAAACGTATTAAATTTAAAAGATGCTAGCTCAACTGAAATAAACCCAAATACCAGAAATCCTATTATTGATATTTTAGAAGGTAAAAATACCAAGAAAATTGGTGGAACCCTAAGACTAGGTGCTTATAAAACAAAGTTGTTAAAAAATACCAAAGTATTTAAGTTGTATGGTGAAGATTATGTAATAGAGCGTCATAGACATAGATACGAATTTAATAATAATTACAAAAAAATGTTTGAGGAAGCAGGAATGGTTTTTTCTGGTATATACGAAGAAAAGGATCTTGTTGAAATAATTGAAATACCAAATAACAAATACTTTGTTGCTTGTCAATACCATCCTGAATTTACTAGTAGACCAAATAAACCTAATCCTTTATTTAAAGGATTCTTAAGTTCAATAATTGAAAATAAACAATAGTTTAATAGTATATAAATATAGTTGTATAATCTTTTGTAGGAGGAAAATATAAATGTCAAAATTTTATAGTAGTAAATTAGTTAATGCAACTAAAATGGTTAAGGATGCTCATGAAAACAAATATGCAATTGGGCACTTTAATATTAATAACCTAGAATGAACAAAATCTCTATTAGAGGCTGCTCAAGAATCAAAAACACCTATTATTATTGCGACTTCAGAAGGGGCAATTAAATATATGGGAGGTCTAAAAACAATTGTAGGGATGGTTAATGGTCTACTTGAAGAATTAAATATTACTGTTCCAGTTGCTTTACATTTAGATCACGGTCAATCAGTAGAAATGGCAAAAAAATGTATAGAAGCTGGGTATTCATCAGTTATGTTTGATGGTTCTCACTTACCATACGAAGAAAATGTTGCAAAAGTTAAAGAGTTAATGGAATTTGCTAATGCACATGAAGTTTCAGTAGAAGCAGAAATCGGTTCAATTGGTGGTGAAGAAGATGGTGTTGTTGGTGAAGGTGAGTTAGGTGATCCATTACAAGCAGCAGAAATGTCAAAATTTGGTATATCAATGCTAGCAGCTGGTATTGGTAATATACATGGTAAATATCCTGAATGATGAAAATCATTATCTTTTGAAACATTAGAAGCACTACAAAGTGCATGTAAATTACCAATGGTCTTACATGGTGGTTCAGGTATACCTCAAGATCAAGTTGAGAAAGCAATTAAGTTAGGTATATCTAAAATTAATGTTAATACTGAATTACAATTATCATTTAGAGATGCAACAAGAAAATATATTCTAGAGGGTAAAGATTTAGATGATAATAAAAAAGGATTTGACCCAAGAAAATTATTAGCACCTGGTGCAAACGCAATTAAAGAAACTTTTATGGAATTAACAAAATGGTTCGGTTGCCAAGGTAAAGCTAAATAAGAAAAAAATTAATTAGTATATCATTATTTAAAATATATGATAATATTAATTTTGTATCTATATTTTAAAGGACGGTGAAAAAATGCCAAAACAAGGAATACATCCAAATTATCAAGAAGCAAAATTTATTTGTACTTCATGTAGTAACGAATTTCTATCAGGTTCTACAAAAGGTTCAGAAGTAAGAGTAGATACTTGTTCTAATTGTCATCCTTTCTACACAGGAAAACAATCATTTGCAAATGCAGAAGGTCGTGTAGAGAAATTCAAGGAAAAGTTTGCAAAAAAAGAAGCGGTTCAAGCAGAAATGAAAAAAGCTTCTGAATCACAAAAAGCAGAGAATGCTAAAAAATTAAAGGAAAAAAAATAGTATATAATTAAAAAAGTATAATGACATTAGTAATTATACTTTTTTATTTTTGAGTCTCTGAAGTCATATTATAATATGTTTATTAAGGTGGTATTATGAGTTATAAAATTGAAAAAACAACTTTTACAAATAAAAAAGTTACACCAATAGAAGTAAATTTTGAAACAAAAAATTTTATGACTAGTATTATTGGTAATAAGAATGAAGAATTAAAAAACTTTAAAAATATACTTTATGGTAAATATTTAGTTAAGTCCGGTTCATTTAAAATTGATGGTTTCGATAAAGTTAATAAAGATTGAACAAAGCAACGTGTATCTTTAATAGGTATGAACAGATATTTCAGGAAATGACCTGAAAAATTTTGACTTTCAACATCTTTATTATTAAATAAAGAATTTTTTAATAAGGCTAAAATAAAGTACATTAATAACAAATATAACTACTTGTCTTTTCTAACAACAAATAATGTTAAAGAAGATCAAACAATGAGAATCAAGTTAGAAAAAATGATATTAACATTTATTGACAGTTCTATTGATATTGAAGAACAATGACTAAAAGATTTTTTAAATCAAGCTGTTGAATTTAATAATAAAAACTTAAATGAAAAAAATGATAAATTAGATGAACATATAAAAATTATTGCAAGAGATTATTTTTATTTGAAAGAAAAAACAATGAACTATGAGCTACTTGAGACTTTTCTTCAGAGTTTATGAGACAAGGTTTACAACTTCATTGAGTTAACTTCATTATGCAAATGTGAGTATCTTTCAAAAAAATCTAAAGATAAGTCAATTAAAAAACTTTCTAAACACCTTAACTTTCATCAGGTAAATTATGTTGTAAGAAAGCAGTTAAAAATTATTGATGTGAAAATCAACTTTATTAGATATAAAATATTATCTAACTTAAATACTTTAAAAAACTTGGAAAAACAAATAAACTTCGAATTAATAAAAGTAGGAAAAATTACTAAAAAAGTTAAAGACTTAGATACTTATTTTATTTGAAGAAAAGCTTCGCTTGCTCATAGATCAGAGTTTATTATAAAACAAGAAAAAATGTTCTTTGAGGGATTATCTGATGAATCTACAACTTTAAGGGGTAAAATTGTAGAAGTTGTCCATAGTTATCACAAATTAGTTTTAGCAAAAGAAATTAAATTGAAAAAAGATTCATTATATAAAGAAAAATTAAAGGAACTTAAAAATAAAATTAAAAGTATGTCAGTTCAATCACGTGAGTATATTAATAAGTTAGTTGACGAACTCGGCATTAAGTTAGATTTATTTACAATTAAATGAAATAAAGTTATAAATATCTGATTTCAAGTATTAAGATCTATTTTCTTAGGAAAACATAATATAGTATTTTATAAAGTTTTAGAAAAGTTAACATTATCAGAGATTAAAGAATTATTTCATGTTTTAGAAAACTTACACGAACTTGATAAAAAGTATAACTTTATATTTATAGATAATAAAATTCAAAATGTAGCAAACCTACAAGATAAGTTTTATTTGATAAATAATGCAAAGATTAATGACCTATCATTTTCTGAATTTATTAGAAAAAACTGAAGTACTTATGCATCAGAAATTTTTTATAATGAAAACAAAATCCCTTATAGAGTTGAGAAAGATAGAGTGATTATCTTGAATAATAAAGTTAAAACTAGTTCTATAAAGTTTAAAAAAGAAGGATACATACTATTAGACCCCACAAAAATAAGTTGTAAGAAAAGAGAAAATAAAAATAATTTATTTGAACTGAAAGGGTATGTAAAAGATAATAATTTATTTACAGATGAAAATATAAAATACTTTATTTCACACGATAAGTCCATAAAAATGTATTTTTACTCAAGAGAAGAACTTAAAGAAAATCAAAAAATAAGTATATATATTACTGAGGAAGCAATATTTGAAATAGTTTAGGAAGGTATTTAATGGATACATTATTGAAAATTATTAATGAAAATAATTATATATTAATTGCTAAACACAAGAATCCCGATTGAGATGCCCATGGTTCTGCCCACGGACTAAAACATATCATTCAAGATAATTTCAAAAATAAAAAAGTACTTGTTGTTGGATGAGACATTGAGAAAAATCAGATAGAAATAGATAGCAATTTACTAAATGAAGAAATAATTTCAAAGGCATTATTAATCACTGTCGATGTTGCAAATTATGATAGAATTGATTTTGATAGTATAAATTTAATAAATAACATATACAAAATAGATCATCATTTAGAAGTTGATAATTATACAAGTAATAAACTTGTAGACACAACTGCAATATCTTGCACTCAAGTAATTACTTTATGAGCGGACGAAAATGAATTAATTATTAGCAAAAAAGCTGCATACTATTTATTTTATGGTTTAATTACTGATTCATCAAGATTTTTGTATAAAAACACAAATCATAAATCTTTTCAGGCAGCTATGATATTAACTCAAAAAGGTATAGATATTACAGAAATTTATACCAATTTATACCAAAGAAGTTATGAACAAGCAAAATGGAATAGTAAATGCTTTAATAAAATAAAGTTTAGTAAAAACAAAAAAATTGCTTTTTTAATACTAAAAAGAAAACATTTCAAAAATAAAAAACTAAATGAACATGAAATAAAATCATCTTTGTTTATTTTTACTAATATAAAAGAAATAGACATTTGATATATAGCATATAAAGCTAAAGATTCTAAAAAAATAAAGGTGTCTATTCGGAGTAAAAAGTATAATATTAATAAAGTAGCTCAAGAATTTCAAGGAGGAGGTCATATATTAGCTTCTGGCTTTGTCTTGGACAGCAAAAAATATATCAAAGTGTTAAATAAGAAACTTGAAAAACTAATTTTAGAGGGAGTTTAAATGGGAAATATATTAAACCTAAATAACAAAAAAGGTTGAATTGAATTAATTACTGGTTGCATGTTTGCTGGTAAAACAGAAGAGTTTATAAAAAGGTTAAGAAGATATCAATATGCAAACCAAAATATAATTGTTTTTAAACCATCAATTGATGATAGATATGGGGAAAAAGAAATATTTTCCCATTCCAGAATGAATATTGAAGCAATACCAGTATCAAGCAGTACTGAATTAAAAAAAATATTTAATGAAAGAAACACCACTAAA
This sequence comes from Spiroplasma corruscae, assembly GCF_002237575.1. Classification (NCBI taxonomy): domain Bacteria; kingdom Bacillati; phylum Mycoplasmatota; class Mollicutes; order Entomoplasmatales; family Spiroplasmataceae; genus Spiroplasma; species Spiroplasma corruscae. The sequence continues at coordinate 1,124,072 of NZ_CP022535.1, read as the reverse complement.
AAAATTGATGTGTTAGGTATTGATGAGGTACAATTTCTGGATGATGATATAGTTATATTATTAGAAGAATTTGCTAGTAATGGTGTGATTATTGTAGCTAGCGGTTTAGATAAAGATTTTAAAAATAATCCATTCAAAAATGTAGATAAATTATTAGTAACAGCCGAGTATGTTGATAAATTAACATCTATTTGTAGCAAATGTGGTGGAAATGGAACTAGAACACAAAGAATAATAAATGGAGTTCCAGCATCTGCAAACAGCCCATTAATCGATATTGCAGCTAACGAGAAGTATGAATCAAGATGTAGGCATTGTTTTGAAGAGCCAAAGTAGGAGATAAAAATGAATATTAAAACAATTGAAGCACTGAATGCAATTGAAAAAAGAGTTAACTCTATTGACCTAAAATTACAAGACGAAAATTCAATGAATGACATTAAATTATTAACAGAATTAAATAAAGAAAGATCAAGTCTACAAGATATTTTTGATAGATATATAGAGTATAAAAAAATTAAAAATGATTATGATGAAGCTAGTTATATTTTAAAAAATGAAAAAGATAATGAGATGAAACAACTAGCTAAATCTGAAATCCAAGATTTAGAAAATAAGCTTGAATTAGTTGAAAAAGAAATAGAATTGCTGTTATTACCAAAAGACCCAAACGATGATAAAAATGTTGTTTTTGAAATCCGTGGCGCAGCAGGTGGTGACGAAGCAAATATTTTTGCAGGTGATTTGTTTAGATTGTACACAAGGTACGCAGAAAAAAATAACTGAAAAATAGAAGTACTTGAAGAAAGTGAGTCTACTGCTGGTGGTTTTAGTCAAATTTCTTTTATGTTAAAAGGTAATAATGTTTACTCTAAAATGAAATATGAATCTGGAAGTCATAGGGTGCAAAGAATTCCTAAAACAGAATCAAAAGGTAGAATTCAAACTTCTACTGCTACAGTTGCTGTTTTACCTGAAATTTCGGAGTTAGAAATAGATATAAAATTAGCAGATTTAAGAATTGATACTTATAGAGCATCAGGGGCTGGTGGTCAACATATTAATACAACAGATTCAGCTGTTAGAATTACTCATGTTCCGACCGGAATTGTTGCTTCGTCACAAGATGGTAGAAGCCAACACGATAATAAAGATAAGGCAATGACTATGCTTAGAGCACGTGTTTATGAAGCTGAACTTGAAAAAAAACAAGAACAAGAGGCAAGTCAACGTAAGCAAGCTGTTGGAACAGGTGCAAGAAGTGAAAAAATAAGAACTTATAATTATCCTCAAAATAGAATAACAGATCACAGAATTAATTTAACATTAAGTAAATTAGATTACGTAATGGAAGGTAATTTAGATGAAATAATAGATGGACTAATTAAAAATAACCAAAAAGAATTAATTGCACAACACTTAAATGATGAAAATTAAAGATATAAAAGACAAGGTATTAAATATTAATGACAGTATTTTACAAAAATATATCATTAAGGAAGTTCTTCAAAAGGAATTTTTTTTTGATGACGAGAACGTTGAAAAACAAGAGTATAAACTTTTTAAAAAAATTAATAAAGGTTTAAAAAAAGGTAAAACCATTGACTACATAATCGGCAAAAGATTTTTTTTTAAAAACTACTTTTATGTAAATAAAAATACATTAGTGCCAAGAAAGGAAACTGAGTTAATAGTTGAAGAAGTTTTAAAACTAAACTTGTTAAATAAAAATGTAGTCGACGTTTGTTGCGGAAGTGGATGTATTGGAATTTCTATAAAGAAAGAATACAAAGATTGTAATTTGTATTTATCTGATATTTCTAAAAAAGCACTTAAAGTAGCAAATAAAAATCTTTGTTATCTAAATGTTGATGCAAAAGTATTTAATTCAAACTATCTAAAATTCATATATAAAAATAATATTAAACCTGATATTATAACAATTAACCCCCCCTATATTGGTAAAAAAGATATTTTGCTAGATAAAAAAGTACATAAAAACGAACCAAAAAAAGCTTTATTCGCAAAAGAAAATGGTTTATATTTTTATAAAAAGCTTCTTGAAAATTTAGATGGTCTTTTTAAAATTAATAAAAACCTTATTATTTACGTAGAGTTTGGTTATAACCAAAAGAAAAAGCTTGAAGAAATATTTTGTCTAAATGGAGTAAAATATATTATAGAGTTTAAAAAAGATTATTCAAATATTTGAAGATATTTCATACTAAAGAAGGTTTAATATGGATATAAAGTTGGAAATCAGTAACAAAGTAAAAAAAGCTAGTATATTTAAAATGGCTTTTATTTTTATATTATTATTAATTCCTAGCTTTTTGTTTATCAGTATTTTAATTATAAACGACTCTTTTAATCAGTATAGAATATACTATGATACATTGCAAGATTATTTTCAAAGCTATGACCTTCCAAAATACAATACTATTATTACTTTAGTATGATTTAGTATTGCACTATATATGTTTATAATACTAATTATTTTTTTTATACCTAGGATTTTGAATAAAAAAATATCTATAAAATTAAAACATTTGATAATTTTTATTATTGCACTTCTTTTAGTTATATGTTTCATCGTTTTCTCAGTTGGAGAATATAATTATTCAAGATTTTATCAAATGTATGCATTTGTAGCTAATACTGATATTTATACTGATAACAATAGTTTAGAAAAGATAGTTAGTATATTTAAAAAAAATTACTCAAATAGACTTATATATGGTTGGACCACTGATACAATGACATGATGATTGTGCTTAATAAAAGTAATAATTACAATTATTTATTTCTCTTTTTTTAGCAATAAACTTGAAATAAGAAAACAAAAAATAAATTATGTAAAAAAAGATTTTGGACAAGAAAAACTATCATCAGCATTAAGTAAGCTTACATTAAATAACAAAAAAAATATCTCATTTTGAATTTTATTATCAGCACTTGCTGTTTTCATACCACATTTTATTTATGTTGTTGCAATATCATTGACAAACAGCTCTTTAAACTCAATGTTAAGCTGAACTTTTATTGGTTTAGAATTATTAAATAAAAAAGATTTGTTTGACAATACTTCTCAGTTTGCAATTAAAAGCTTACCCATCATAATTTCAGGTTTTATGATTGCCACAATTTGTGTTTTAAGTGTTTTATATATAAAAAAGGATGCAATTAATTATAAGTTTTTAATGATACAATTTATAATTCTATTCATAGAAGTGATACTTTTAATTGGCGTAAACTTTTTTTCTATGCATGAGTTAAATAATATATATAACTTTTGAAAAAGTAATGATCAAAGCGAAATAATTAAATCTAATAATTATTTATATCAAATTTATGGAAGTGCATTCTTAAATAGTGATGGAACCGTAAAAGACTTCTTCTTATATGGTATTAAATATGTATCACATGGAATAATTACGTTTAGTTTATTTATAACTTCATACATAATTATTGGTACAAAGTTACTAAAAAACTATAAAGAAAGCCAAAATGAATCTAAAAATGACTATATATAATAGCAAACTCATATATAAATTACAAGAGTTTATTTCACTTTTTGCAAAAAATGTGGTATAATTTACCTTGTAATAAAGGAGGTTGAATCTATGTATATTAATCCTTTTGAGAGAATGAAAAATCAAAAAGAAGCAGAAAACAAAAAAGAAAAAGAAAAAGAAAAAGAAAAAGAAAAATACATGAGATTAGGTGCACAAATGGGTTTTGTAGAAAACAAAGCTATTATGCCGTCATTTATCAAAACTATGATAGATGATAGTAACAAAGTGTCTGTGCCTCCCTTTCCTTCTATTAATATGAGTTTAGATAATAGTATTGATAATCAGAAAGTAGAACAAATTAAACAAAGACACTATAGTAATGACCAAAGGCTAAAACCAAGTGAAAACTTAGTAAAAAACAATGAAAGTATAAACTTTCCACCATTTAGTCAAAATAATTCGATTTCAGAAAATCTTAAAGAAAAAGAAAATAATAGTATTAGGGAATACAACAATGATTTCCTAAACATAAATAGTAAAAATCAAAATATTAATAGTGTAACTGAAACAATGGGAACTATAAAACCATTTTATCAAAATGATATCAATGATACTAAACTTCAGGAAACTAAGAAAAAAGAGGTTTCTGAAAATAAAATTATTGAAGACTCCTATAATATATTAGATATAAATAAATATAAAGAGTCTTTCAATAAAACTGATCTTGCTAATAAATTAATAATGATTACAGTTGATAAACCAGAGAGTATAAAAATAGTTAGATTTATAAAAGAAGACTTAAATAGCTCTTACAAAGTTTTTATAGATATTTCAGAAATATCAAAATATAAAAGACCTTATAGATTCTTTTTAAAACAATTTATTTCTAAGTTACCAATTCAAATTGATATAGAAGACAGAAGAGAACTATGGGAACGTGTGGATCTAATGTTCAAAGGAACTAGTTGGGGTAAAGTTAATATTGATGATGATATTGAAGAAATATTGGACGATGTATTTATTGTTAATGACCCAATAGATTTAATATGTTCTGAGTTTGCAAATTTATTCGAAGCCTATAATTTTAATGGTATAATTTCTATTTTTGTAGAAAACTTGATACCTGTGGAAGGAACATTGAAAAAATCCTTTATTGAATTCTTTAATAAAATAATTACTAGAATTCCAAATTTAAATTTAACATTTGTATTAGATAAAGAATTCTATAATGAATTCTATAATGAATATATTTTCAATTATGTTGATGTATTAGTTAAATTTAGTGATAAACCTGTAATTAAGAAGAAAGATACAACTGATTTACCTGTTGAACCGCTTCAATGTAGTAGCACGGTTATTAACAAAGATATAACAAATAATTATAAAGATAATTCAAATATAAGTTCGCAAATCCCAAGTTATTCAAACAATAATGAAAACTTTAATAGTTTTAATCAAAGTAACTTGAATAACTTGATTAATCATGATAATAATCATATTTATCCAAATAGTAACTATACAAATCAAAATAATTTTGAAGAAGAAATTAGTTACACACAGCCTAACAAAGCGGACTTAAGAAATGACTTATTAAATTCTAAGAAAATGAGAATAGAAGTCTCGAGAGTATTAGAAAAAAGACAAAGTGAAATCGACAAAATAAATAAAATCGAAGAGAAAACAGCTAGAGAGAAAATGGAAGGTCCTATATTTAGGACCGAAATATTGGCTAATAACAATCAGACAAATAAAAATAATGAAACTGATGAAGAATTTAATCTATGGAAACATCAAAATGATTTCAATAATGTATCGCAAATAAATATTGAAGATAAATTACAGATTGAAAGAGAACAATCTAGAGGAAATAATTTGTTTTCAATAGATGGTAGTAATTGAAATAATATAAATAGGAGGTAAACATGTTTGCATTTTTAATAGTAAGTGCTTGATCAGTTGTAATTGTATCATCACTCGTACTAATAGCGTACTTGGTTCTTTCGTTAGTCTTAACATTGATAGCTAATGTTGCAGTGCTAATGAAGATTTATGAATTTTTATCAAAAAACCAATTCTCAAGTGTTTTTGGTAATGATAATAAATTCATGGTTAATTTAAATAATATGTCTCATAAAGAAATAGGGGCATTTATCACATTAGGGTTATTAATGTTTATTGCAATTACGTTAATAGCAATATCAATTGTAGAATTGGTAAGGTTAAAGAAAAAACAAAAAATTTCGAAACCAATGGTAAAGAGTTATTTATTAGTTTTACTTGTAATGGCCCTATTAATGAGTCAAACTATTTTATTAATAATGGCAGCATCAATATTTTTAGGATTATTAATTTTAGAATTTGTATTGTTCGATAGTGATGCATTAAATAACTATGCAGAAGAACGAAACCTAATTTCAATAAATAAAGAGGAGAAAAAATTTGAAAGAGAGGTAGCTAAAGAGGGAAAGCAAAATGGCAACGTGATTTTAAAAAAGAAAAAATTAAACCAAGAAAAAAACAAAACTGGTCTAGTAAAAAACATTGATAAAATTACGTTGCCTGAAGAAATTATGAAAAATGAAACTAAATTAAAACGTAAAATAGAGAGATGAAACAAACAAAAAGATTCTCTATTAAAATTAAGAGAAACAATACTTTTTGATGAAAAAGAAGTTAATGAAAATGTAAAAACAAAACTGATAAATTATTTTAACTCTAAAGCCAAAAAAATTAATGACCTAGCTAAAAAACTTAATATATCTGAAGATAAGTTTATTGAATATTTGCAACAAACTGAATTTAAACTAAATTTATTAGAAGAAAAGATAATGATAGCAAATGATATAGAATCTGATGATTTTGATCATTCAATTGAAGATGTGTATAAGGAATATCATGAACAAGAAAAAAGTGATGAAAAGGCTCTTAATATAGAAACATTTTCAACAGAAGAACTTGAGGAGTTTGAGAGTATCTACCCAAATTATGGTGAGAAACTAATAGCAAAAAATAATAATGAAGAAAATTATGTAAGTGAAAAACTTTCAAGAGCTATTACAATGGATTTATCTGAGCTAAATATTAATGATGATCTAAATCAAAAAACTGATATTTTAGATGATCTGGATTTTGATAGTCACGGTATTTTAACTGATTTAAGTGTGGAATATAAGAAAAATGAATCTCTGAAATCATTTGATGATAACGAAAAATTAGAAAATGATTTTATAAATGAAAAACAAACAAATATTATAGATATAAACTTAGACTTAGTTGACAGCGAAAAAAATACTGATGATTCATCTAAGGAAGCAGAAAATAAAAGCACTTTTGTTAGACCTGAAACTAGAATTGACTCATCAGCACCTAGTACAAATGCTTTAGGTGAAACTTTTATTAAAGAAAGAATGGATAGAGCAATTAATATGGATATTGACTCTTTAAAACAATCAGATAGTAGTGATGAAACAATCCTTGATAATATATTTAAAGATTTTTCTATTGAAGAACAAAATAACTATAAACAATTTGGTAATGAAGAATCAATTTCAGAAGATATAAATAATAATTTAGAAACTTTTGTTAGACCACAAACTATAATTGATCGAACATTAGTAACACCAACATTAGCTGCAAATAATACTATTACTGAAAACAATTTTGTTAGACCACAAACTAGACTTGATTTATCATCACCTAGTACAAATGCTTTAGGTGAAGATTTTATTAAAGAAAGAATGGATAGAGCCATTAATATGGATTTAAAGTATCTAAACAATTATCATACCAACATCAATGATGAAACTAATCTTAGTATAATTTTTAAAGATTTTGATCTTGAAGAACAAAATAATTACAATCAGTTTAGTAAAGAAGATATACTAGATAAAAAAAATAAAAGTATAGAAACTTTTGTTAGACCTGAAACTAGAATTGACTCATCAGCACCTAGTACAAATGCTTTAGGTGAAGCTTTTATTAAAGAAAGAATGGATAGAGCCATTAATATGGATGTTAATTCATTAGAAGAATCAGAAAGTTTAGTAGAAACAAAACTAAAAAGTATTTTTGAAGATTTTAATCTTGAAGAAAAAATAACCATAAGTGAAACAAAACAAAAAGACGTTGTGAAGAAATCTGATTATACTCCTTTAGGAACGTTTGTGAGACCTATAAATAATAATCAAATAAATATCTATGAACAAAATACTGTAGAAAATGATTCTACAACTGTTCCATTGAATAAGGAGCTAACAAGTTCTCAAAGTCTGGACGATAAAATAATTAATAATGATTTTAAAAATCATGATTTTATTAATGAAGATACATTTATAAATAAATTTAAAAATCTTTATAATGAAGAAAAAGAAACTATAATTGAATATAATCAAGATAATGTTTTAATAGATGAATCAAAAGAATTTAGAGATATAGCTCTTGAAGAAGATTTAAAAAACATTTTAGACCTAGATACCCAACTATCAAAAAAAGAAATGGATAAGTCTGTTTATGATAAAACAACATTTGAAAAAATTGATAAAATTGAAGAAAGAATTAATAATATAGAAGAGTTGCTTAAAAATTTATCACTTAAATCAGGAAGAGATGTAATAAGCGATGAAATTGATACAGTAGTAAAAAAACTAAATTTAATTTATGAAGAGTTAGAAAAAAAAGAATCAAACAATAGTAAAAAAAGTGTTGACGATTTTTTAAAAAAATATAACTATAACAAAAAAAGAAACCAATAAAAACATTTTTGAAATATGTTAAAATAATATTGTATTATTATTAAATTAAAAGTTTTTAACTTTTATTTTTTTTATAATTGCTTAGATAGGAGTAGAAAATGACTAAAGAAGAATTTAAAGAAAAAAAAAGTAAGTTAGTAGAAAAGAAAACTGAGATAGAGACAAAGATTAAAGGTTGTAAAGAAGCAATCAAGCAAGCAAAATTTGCATTAAAAAATGAAAAAAATAATTTAAAAACTGCGAAAAATCATATTAAATCTCTAAAAAGTACAAAAAAAGAGCAAGATTTATAAAAAAAATACGCCATTTATGATAGGCGTTTTTTAATATAATTTTGTAATTATATTTGGATATTTATAGTTTAAATCTTCATTGATTCTTTTATAAGAACTTTCTTTAATTTGTTTCAAGTAATCTTTTCTTGCTTTACTTTTTTGTTTATTTTTAAAAACTATACCTAGAAAAAATAAGCCAATTAATAATAAACTTGATATAACTACTAGTATTTTTATAACTAAGCTTACGCCATTACCTTCTTTTAAAAACTCCATATCTGCTCTTGTCAAAACAATTTTACTAAAGTTTTTAATACTTGATGTTGCTTCTATATTTCTGTTTATTGTATCTTTCAAAAAATTATATATAAAGTATAACTCATAAGAATTAAGTCCAGCGAACTTTTTATTATCAATTATAATTTCTGGTTCAATTTGTTTTGGTCTTTCTGTAAGATTCAGAGTAACGTTGTTTAATTTAACTTCTTCTTTAACTTCTGGTTTTGGTATATTTATGTATTTAATACTTTTCACTGTTTCTTCAACTTTTATATTTGGTTTTTCAAAAATATTAGTTGGTATTATTGGTTTAACTTCTTCTGGTTGTTTTTCTTTTTGGGTTTGAATTATAGGTTTTACTGCAGGTTTATTAGTAGTAACTGTGTTTGGGTTTTTTAAATTTATGTTAAATTCTCGTTTACTCTCTTTTTGTTTTTTTTCGAAGTCAAGTTTTCTACCTGTTGCAGCTCAATTATTATCAATCATACTTTCTATATTTGAATGCCCACGTTTAACAGAATTATTTATATTTGTTTGTGGTTGTTTTGAACTTAATTCCTTTGAAAATAACATTGTATAGTTTTTTTCTTTATATGTTGAATTATCAACCTCTCCTTTTAACTTTATGCAATCTTCAAAATATAATTGTAGCAGTAAATACTTTGTTGTTGGATTTGACACATAAGTTGGAGGTGCAATATTAAAAAAATGCTGCACACTTAAAGTTCTATTATTTTTTATTAGACTTAGTATATCAACCATAGCTTTTCTGGATACATCTGAACTAAGGTTTTCTTTATAATTGTATCCACCTGTTGAATTAATAGATCTTTTTCTAATTGATTCACTTTGGCAAGCATCAGCTCAATCAATAAAATATCTTGTATTACTTTCTCCTCACAAAATTAACACCTCTTTAAAATATTATATTATAAATAGTAAAATTAATTTTTTAATAATAGCTTTATACCCTAATAAATTAATATAAATAATGAGTTAAACTTTTTATTTTAATTATTTAAACAAACAATTAATATTTAAATATAATATATACATAGAAATGAGAATACACCATGAAAAATAATATAAAGCCATTAAATCATGAAAAAATTATTATAAATCGAGTGGATGTGTTTTACAAAAACTTAAAAGAAAATATTCGTAATAGTTTTGAAGTACCAAAAGTAGTGTTAGATTTTTTTGAAGATTTTCCTGCTATTAACTCTATAAAAGAAGTGGAAAGATTTGGAGAATGCGTAAATAGTTCAATAAAAGAATGAAAACCTATTAATAACGAAAATGAAATAATTATTATTAATTACATATTATCTATAATTAAGAATGCAATGGTAGTAATTTTATCAATAAATACAAATTTAAAAAAAGAGGGTCTTGAGAAAAATACTATTAAAACCAAAAAAGGTGTTGATGTTATGATTTCAACTGCTGTTCAAGCTATTGGTGTAAAGTTTAGTGATCTTACATTTAAATATAATGAATTAATGATGGAGAAGGATTCACAAGAGGTATTTAAGAATTTTAACTTATGACTTAATACTGTTATTGAACAAGACTCTATGCTGGCATTCTCTATGCTTATAGATAATATATTCTCTTTTATAGATAACTATAAGAAATTGAATAACAAAATAACTAGTATTAAAGAAGATGAATTTAATAATAGTAGAGTAACCCTATTTTTAGATTATATCGAGACATATTATCTACTAGTGTTAATTCTTGAACTTGTACTAACTTACCCTTTAAATGAAGGATTAATGAACGAAACAACATTTATTAATATGTTACCAAATATAAATTTATTTAACTAAGTTTTACTAAATGAATAAGTCCTTTTATAAATACCTTACGTAACATCTACATATAAAATGATTGTATTTTTTAGAATAAGTGTAATATAATATCTAATCTACTAAAAACTTAAAACAACAAATACAATGTTAAATGAAAAATGTAATAAAGACTAATAAAAAAACGCTGACATATGTTAGCGTTTTTATTATTATAGCTAATCTTATACTTTGATAATAATCGAAGATTTATACGATTTAAAAGTTCACTACTAATTTTATTGCTATCTGCTAATTCAATTATTAAATTAACAATAAGTTGCTAATTTTGCACTTAAAGGTATTATAACTAACTTATTAGTTATTCATTGTGAACCCGGCACTTTAAATAATGTATTAAGCACAGGAATCTTATCTAAAGCAAACTTTGAAAATCCTGTTAATAATCCTGTAACTACATCTAATAACCAATCTTTCCCATTAGTTAAAACTAGTTGTTGGACAAATAACTTAAGTTTGTAAACCCCTAATGCTATTGTATCCTTAACTTTATCCATTCTACTAATTTCTTAATTTCAGCATCAACTTCTTCTTGTGTTACATTAGCACTTATTTTTTTACGTTAGACCAATTTAATTTGATTTATCTGTATCATCATCACTATAACCGTTGTTATTCTTATTAATTGTTAGAAAAATATGAATCTTCCAACCTATTTTAGTATGTAAATCATTTCTGAAATATATGTATTCTCAGGAATTGAAGTATCTACTGCCTTAATCATTCAATCTTGGATATATGATGATAGATTGTTATACTCAGTGTTTTTTTTCTTTATACGCACTTGATATTTCAATAACTCCATTACTATTAGAAGCAGCATCAATAAACTTTTCTTTCATATCAACCATAAATTGATTTGTAACATAATAATTGTTAAATGCTTCTTGCATATTTTCTCCTACATCTTTTAAGTCAGTCTTATTTTCAAATTTCCCCTTTACTTTTCTAAGTTCTTTAAGGATTTCTTGGTTACCGTTGCTAGTGATTTTTTTGTATACTGGTCTTTATTAAAATTAATTTCCACTAACGCCTCCAGGTAATTTAAAATTTACTATTAATTTTGGACTATCCTTAGGAGTATTATCCCACTTAAATGTATCATAAGCACCTTTTGCTGACTCAGCTGTTTTATAATTTGAAGTAAAATTTTATATTTAAATTAGTATCATCAGTTTTACCACATACTATAACTAAACTTGATGATGATGTAATAATTTTCGTAGGCCAAGTACTGCTAATATTTTTTCCATATATTTAAAATTAATTTATTACTAAATATTATTGGAGAATTTTAAAAAAAGTATGATATTTATTAAAATTAAGTATATAATTACCTTTGTGTAAGAACAAAACACTCGGTATTGTGGAAAGGAGGAAAATTTATGGCTACAATAAACCAATTAGTTCGAAAACCAAGAAAAGCAAAAACTTGAAAAACTAAAGCGCCTGCATTAAATAGAGGAGTTAATACTTTATTAAAAAAAGTAACTAAAGTATCTTCTCCTCAAAAAAGAGGAGTTTGTACAAGGGTTGCTACAATGACTCCTAAAAAACCTAACTCTGCGTTAAGAAAATACGCAAGGGTTAGACTTACAAACGGTATGGAAGTTACTGCTTATATACCAGGAGAAGGACATAACTTACAAGAACATAGTGTTGTATTGATACGTGGTGGTAGGGTTAAGGATTTACCCGGAGTTCGTTACCATATAATTAGGGGAACATTAGATACAACTGGTGTTAATAAAAGAATGCAAAGTCGTTCTTTATATGGTGCTAAAAGACCTAAAGAAAAAAAATAATAATTAGAAAGGAGAAAAACAATGCGTAAACATCAAGCGGAAAAAAGAGATGTACTACCTGATCCAATTTATAATTCTAAATTAGTAACTAAAGCAGTTAATAAAATTATGTTAGATGGAAAAAGAGGAACAGCTCAACATATCTTATATAAAGCATTCGATATAATAAAAGAAAAAACTCAGGTAAGTCCTATAGAAGTTTTTAATAAAGCAATAGAAAATATTAAACCTCACTTAGAATTAAAAGTTAGACGTATTGGTGGGGCTAACTATCAAGTTCCAATCGAAGTTTCAAATGAGAGAAAAGTTACTCTTGCATTAAGATGGCTAATTAATTACTCAAGATTAAGAAATGAAAAAGAAATGATTGAAAGATTAGCAAACGAAATAATTGATGCATCAAACGGTGTTGGTGGTTCAGTTAAAAAACGTGAAGATACTCACAAAATGGCAGAGGCAAATAAGGCTTTTGCACACTATCGTTGATAATTTTAAGGGGGTGCAATTATGCCAAGAGATTATAGTTTAGATAAAACAAGAAACTTTGGTATTATGGCTCACATTGATGCAGGTAAAACTACAACAACAGAACGTATTTTATTCCACACTGGTAAAATTCATAAAATAGGTGAAACTCATGAAGGAGAATCACAAATGGACTGAATGGCACAAGAACAAGAACGTGGTATTACAATTACTTCTGCTGCAACAACTGCATTTTGAGCCGACCATAGATTCAATATTATTGATACTCCAGGTCACGTTGACTTCACAGTTGAAGTTGAAAGATCCTTAAGAGTACTAGATGGAGCAGTTGCTGTTCTTGATGGGCAAAGTGGAGTTGAACCACAAACTGAAACAGTTTGACGTCAAGCAACTACATATAGAGTTCCAAGAGTAGTATTTGTAAACAAAATGGATAAAACAGGTGCAGACTTTATGTACTCTGTTAAAACTATTGGTGATAGACTGGGTGCGAAAGCATCACCAATTCAATTACCAATAGGTGCTGAAGATCAGTTTGACGGAATTATTGATTTGGTTGAAATGAAGGCTTGACATTTTGATGGTGCAGCCGAAGAAATAGCTAAACCTATTGAAATACCAAGCGATTTAAAAGAACAAGCAGAAGAGCTAAGAGCACAATTAATTGAAGCAGCAGTTGAATATGATGAAGAATTAATGATGAAATTCCTTGATGGGGGAGAAATTACTATCCCTGAATTAAAAGGTGCAATTCGTAAAGGGGTTATATCAGCTGAATTCTTCCCAGTATTAGCCGGGTCTGCATTTAAAAACAAAGGTGTAAAGTTATTACTAGATGCCGTTGTAGATTACCTACCATCACCTTTAGATGTACCTTCAATTAAAGGTATTCTACAAGATGGTAGTGAATCAGAAAGACATTCAACTGATGAAGAACCTTTCTCTGCGTTAGCATTTAAAATAATGACAGATCCATTTGTTGGTAAACTTACTTTCTTTAGAGTTTACTCAGGTATATTGAATAAAGGAAGTTATGTTCTTAATGCAACAAAAGACAAAAAAGAACGTGTTGGTCGATTATTAAGAATGCACGCAAATAATAGAGAAGAAATTGAAGAAGTATATGCCGGAGATATTGCGGCTGCTGTTGGATTAAAAGATACAACAACTGGTGATACATTATCTGATGAAAAAAATCCAATTATATTAGAATCAATGGTATTCCCAGAACCGGTTATTCACTTAGCTCTTGAACCAAAAACAAAAGCTGATCAAGAAAAATTAGGAATTTCTTTAAATAAATTATCAGAAGAAGATCCTACTTTTAGAACATTCACTGATGAAGAAACAGGTCAAACTATTATTGCTGGAATGGGTGAATTACACCTAGACATTATCGTTGATAGACTTAAAAGAGAGTTCAAAGTCGAAACTAATGTTGGTGCACCACAAGTTTCTTATAGAGAAACTATTAAACAATCAGCAAAAGTAGAAGGTAAATATGTTAAACAATCAGGTGGTCGTGGACAGTATGGTCACGTTGTTATTGAATTTGAACCTAATCATGATAAAGGGTTTGAATGAGTTGACAAAATTGTTGGTGGTAAAATATCAAAAGAATATATCAACGCTGCAAGAGTAGGGTTAGAAAATGCATTACAAAATGGTGTTATTGCAGGTTTCCCAATGATAGATGTCAAAGCAACAATCGTTGATGGTTCATACCATGACGTTGACTCAAGTGAAATGGCTTATAAAATTGCTGCATCACTAGCTTTAAAAGAAGCAGCAAAAAAAGTAAATCCTGTATTATTAGAACCAATAATGTCAGTTGAAGTAACTGTTCCAGATGAATATTATGGGGATGTTATGGGTAACATATCATCAAAACGTGGTCTTATTGAAGGATCAGAACAAAGAGGAAATGCTCAAACTGTTAAAGCAAAAGTGCCTTTATCAGAAATGTTTGGTTATGCAACTGAACTAAGATCATTTACTCAAGGGCGTGGAAACTATACAATGATATTTAGTCATTATAATGAAGCACCAAAAAGTATTGCAGAAGAGATTGTTAAAAAATCTCAAAAATAAAAATTAACTTAAAATAAAAACTATTGTAATTTATATAAAATCAATTAAAATAATTTATGACATTTTATAAAATTTTTTGAAAGGAATTAAGATTATGGCAAAAGAAGCATTCGACCGTAGTTTACCTCACGTTAATATTGGGACAATAGGTCACGTTGACCACGGTAAAACTACTTTAACTGCTGCAATTACTAAAGTATTAGCAGCAAAAGGTGGAGCTGAGTTTAAAGACTATGCAAATATAGACAACGCACCAGAAGAAAGAGAACGTGGTATTACAATTAATACATCACACGTTGAATATAAAACAGATAAAAGACACTACGCTCACGTGGACTGTCCAGGTCATGCCGATTATGTTAAAAACATGATTACAGGAGCTGCACAAATGGATGGAGCTATCTTAGTTGTTGCTGCAACTGATGGACCAATGCCTCAAACAAGAGAACATATCTTACTATCAAGACAAGTTGGAGTACCAGCAATCGTTGTGTTTTTAAATAAATGTGACATGGTTGATGATCAAGAATTGATCGAACTTGTTGAAATGGAAGTTAGAGAGTTATTAAGTCAATATGATTTTGATGGAGATGGAGCACCAGTTATTTATGGTTCTGCCTTAGGAGCTTTAAATGGTGATGCAAAATGAGTTGAAAAAGTTGAAGAACTAATGAACTCAGTTGATGAATACATCCCAACACCAACTCGTGATAAAGAAAAAACTTTCTTAATGCCTGTTGAAGACGTATTCACAATTACAGGACGTGGAACTGTTGCAACTGGTAGAGTTGAAAGAGGAGTTATCAAAACTAACGATGAAGTTGAAATTGTTGGTTTAGTTGAAGAAAGAAAAAAAGTAGTTGTTACTGGACTAGAAATGTTTAGAAAATTACTTGACTATGCTGAAGCTGGAGATAACGTTGGAGCTCTTTTAAGAGGTGTTGATAGAAGTAATATTGAACGTGGACAAGTTCTTGCAAAACCAGGAACTATTAATCCACACACAAGATTATTAGCATCAGTATATGCATTGACACAAGAAGAAGGTGGACGTCACAAACCATTCTTTAATAAATATAGACCACAATTCTATTTCCGTACAACAGACGTTACTGGAGAAGTTCACTTACCACAAGGAACAGACATGGTTATGCCTGGTGATAACGTTGAACTAACAATTGAGTTAATTAAACCAATTGCTGTTGAACAAGGAACAAAATTCTCAATTAGAGAAGGTGGAAGAACAATTGGTGCTGGTACTGTAACTGGTATTGAAAAATAATAATATAATTAAAAAACTTTATTCGTAAAGTTTTTTTAATTTAAAATTAATTATTAAAGTAAAGATACCAAAAGTTATTTAAAGATATATAATTTTTATAAATACACATTAATATAAGAGGAAACTTATGCAACCAACTGAAAAATTTAAAATAGTTTATGATATTAAAACAAAAATAATAAACGATTATAAATTAATTGAAGATATTTATATGAATAAACTAGTAAATTATTTTAAGGATACAAAAATTAAGATAGACATTAGTTGTATAAAAAAACAAAGAGTAATCCTTTCTGGTGTGTATTTAATGTATTGTGAAATTGATAATAGTATTATATTTAGCTATGTTGGTGAGTCGATAGATTTATTCAAAAGGTTTAAACAACATATTCAAGGTCTTAACTCAAATAAAAAAAAATACCGTATAATGAGTAAACTTGGAGCAACAGAAAGTAATATTAAATTTCTAATTTTAAGTTTGGAAAAGGACCAAAGTAAAAGATTATTTTTAGAGACTTATTATATTTATATACTAAGATCAAAAAGATACAACATGAACACAAAATTAGTATCAAAAAGAGCAAAGTGTAGTAATAATCACGGTAATATGTACTCAAGATTAAATAATTTACAAAAAGCTAAATTCAGACTTAGTATATATATAAAATGTAGAAATAAATTATGTAAAGAAGTAATTAATATAAGTCATAACAAAGAATTACTTTATAATAGAATATAAAGAAGGAGAAAATTTATGATAACAATAAATGATAAAAATTTAGAATTAACATTAAAAGCGGTTAATTCAAAGTACAACTTAAATAGTCTTGTTATAAAAGAACATGGAGTAAGTACTTTAATTGAAAGTGAAAAAACAATTTATATGTTTTTGAAGGATGATTGTTGTTTAAAAAACCTTGTTAAGGTTTTGATACCATTTTTTAAAACTAATAAATATGATATTAATATTGATGTAAACTCATTCGTTAGTCTATTTAAAGACGCAAATAAAGCTTTCAAAGCTGTCGTAGAAACAACATTATTTGAAACACACAAACAGTTCTCAATGAAAAAAGAAGAATGTAAATGTAAGAACTATAATTTTGTATTTGATTCAAAATTCAAAGATTTATATGAAGAATCTTCAATTAAACTAGAGTATATGAACTTTGCGCGTGATTTACAAGATTTACCACCAAACGTTGGTACTTCTGTTGAACTTGCAAAAAGAATTGAAGCAAAGGCAAATGAGTTAGGGAATGTTAAAATAACAATCTTTGATAAAAAACAAATTGAAGAAATGAAAATGGGCTTATTACTAGCTGTAAATAAAGGTTCTTATGTAGACCCTAGAGTTGTTGTCTTGGAATACAATGGAGACCCAAGCGCTAAAAAAATTGCCTTAGTTGGTAAAGGTATAACATTTGATTCAGGGGGTTATAATTTAAAACCTTCTAACTATTTAGATGATATGAAATTTGATATGTCTGGAGCCGCAATTACTTTATCAACAGTAATGGCTTTAGCTAAAAGAAAAGCTAAATGTAATGTAGTTGCAGTTGGAATGTTTACAGATAACAGAATTGGTGGGAATGCAACATTAACAGAATCAGTTGTTGCTTCAATGAATGGAATGACTGTTGAAATAAATAATACGGATGCAGAAGGAAGATTGGTTTTAGCTGATGGTATAACATATGCAGTAAGAAATCAAAAGGCCGAAAGAGTTATTACAGTTGCAACTTTAACTGGTGCAATAGTAATTGCTTTAGGTAAATGGTTTACTGGTGCATTTAGTAAGTCGGATAGTTTTTATGATGATTTTTACAAAGCGTCAACGGAGTCAATGGAACCAATTTGAAGACAACCTTTAATTTGTGATCATCTTGAAGCAATGAAATGCTCAAAAATAGCTGATATTACAAACTCTGAACCAGGAAGAGAAGCAGGTTCATCAACAGCCGCAGCTTTCTTAGAATCATTCTCAGAAGGTAAGGAGTATTTACACCTTGATATTGCAGCAACAGCAGACCACGAACATAGAGGAAGAGCTCCAATGTTAAAAACAATGTTTGAACTTTTAAAATAGTAGTTAAAGAAACTTCATCTTCAAGAGTATGAAGTTTTTTTTATATTCCTTAAATAATATTAATAAAAACTTAATTAATTTGTATAATAATTTTAATTATAAATATGAGGATTAATATGAAAAAGATTCTAAAATTTCTGTCATTAACATTGCTTTCAACTTCATTATTAACCACTACATCTAATGTTGTTGGTTGTACTAAAGTTTTTAACTTAAGAAGTGGCAAAACTACCAAAGATGTTCGTGAATTAATAACAAGTAACGTACTAGCGTTAGTTCCTTTGTATAATGAACCAGTTAAAATGACTACGTCACGACTTGCTAAAACTTACGAAGACACTCAGGAAGTTAATGAAGCCGGAATAAAAGCTAACAAATTAAATGGAACATACCTAAAATTTCTAGATGAAAAAATAGAAAATGGGGCAAATCCAATATCTATTGCTGCAAGACAAATATTCACTGGGTTAGATGATTATGTATATATCGAAGAAGACACTGAAACTATACATATAACTAGTTCTTATATTTTTTCTATAAGAGGGGTCGTAAGAGAAAAAGAATTTACACTATTTCTTTCAAGTGTAGTTACTAAATATTTTAAAGAAAGTAAAACAACCGATATTATTTATAATCAAGTTTATGAAAAGTTATACCCAATCAAAAAATTAAAAGCTTTATAAAGTTATAATAATATTTTCTTATAAATCTAGAAGTATTCTTTTATAATAATGATATGAAAAGAAATAACGCAAGTATAAAATACAAATGAGATTTTACTAATATATATAAAAATATTGGAGAATGGAAAGAAGATTCTAAAAAATTATTAGAATTATCTAAAGAAATTTATAAACTACAAGGGAAACTTGGACAAGAAAATAACTTATTAAAGTTAATTAGCGTTGAAGAAGGTATGGACGAAATTGATGCAAAACTTACCAGGTATCTTCACCTTTCAGACTTGGACAAGACTGATGAATCATTGCAAGAATTAAGTACTATATATTCAAACATATCACAAGAAGTTGACGTTATGACAAGTTTTGTAGTACCCGAAATTTTATCTTTGGATGAGAATAATGTTCTAACAACTTTAGAAAATAATAACTTACAAAGATACGTTAAAGGTTATAAAGATTTATTTGAAAGTAAAAAACATCATCTAAAAAAGGAACAAGAAGAACTTATATCTAAAATTGAACAAAGTAGATCGAATTATATTGATATATATGAAACTTTGACATATGCAGATGTTAGTGAAGAAAAAATACTTTATCAAGAGAAAGAATATATTTTAAATACATCAACATTTAGAGATGTTATGCAGAATTCAGACCCTATTAAAGATCAACAATTTCGTCAGGATTATGTAAATAAATACTTTGAAAAGTATGCAAAAAATAAACATACCTACGCAAAAATTTATGAAAGTATTTTAACCAAAGATAAAGAAGATTATATATTAAGAAATTATAGTTCGGCGATTAATATGCATTTAGAGTCTGATAAAGTTTCTGAATCGATTTATACAAAGTTATTAAAAGCAGGTAAAACTCATATCGCTACATTAAAAAAATATTTTAACCTTGTTAAACAGACACATGGCTTAAAAGAAATGTTCTCAACAGATAAAGAATTAAAACTTACAAATGTTGATGCTACTAAATATTCTGTCCAAGAAGGTATAAATATAGTTAAAGAAGCATTATCGTTACTAGGAGATGAATATAAAAATAATTTAGATGTAGCATTTAAGGATAATATGATAGATTATTATGAGGACGTTAATAAAGTTAGTGGTGCTTATTCATCAGGTGATTATAAGTTAGACCCAATAATTTTAATGAATTGAGATAATCAGTTTTCATCTCTAAATACATTAGCTCACGAAATCGGTCACTCAGTACATACAATATTTTCAACAAAGGCTCAACCATACCCCTTAAATAACTATCCAATAATTTTAGCTGAAGTGGCATCAATATTTAACGAACATATTCTATTTGAATTTATGATAAATAAAACTAAGGATAATAATGAAAAAATATCATTAATTCAACAAAGGGTATTTGATATAGTCTCTACTTTCTACAGACAAATACAGTTTGCTAAGTTTGAACATACTGCTCATACAATGATAGCCAATGGTGAACCACTTAGTGCATCAAAATTAGAGTCAATTTATAAAGACATTGAAAATGAGTATGGGTATGATTTATTTGATAACAAAGAAAGAAAAACATTCTTTTGGTCTCAAATATCACACTTCTTTTACTCACCATATTATGTTTATAAATATGCAATAGATATAGTCGCAAGTTTCAAGTTATATGAAGATTTTAAGAATAATAAAAAAGAAAATATTATAAGTTTTCTTAAATTAGGAGGGTCCTTAGATCCTTTAGATGCCTTAAAACAAGTTGGAGTAGATTTTGAAGATGATAATGTATATTTACCATTAGTTAATGAAGTGGATAGATTATTAAATTTATTACATGAATTGTTATAAAGGAGAATTTATTTTGGATAAGATAGAACTTGATAAAATAGCAGAAAATGCTTGAAGCAATGCACTAGAGTGTCAATGTGGTGCGACTGAGGATAAGTTTGATATACATAGAATATGTATAGTATGTAACGAAACAATTAATTATAATAAACATTATTCATGTGACTCTTCTAATGAGGCGTGAAATATAAAATTTTATAACAATGAATTTTTTAATAAAAATAAGTTTAGTGGCATAACACTTGCTGTTCATTGTAAGTGTTCAATATAAGGGAGAACTATGAAAAAATTATCAACTAATGAAATAAGAGATACTTGAATTAAATTTTTTAAAAAAAAAGAACATCATTTTTTAGAACCAGTTAGCTTGGTACCTATTAATGATCCAAGTTTATTATGGATAAATTCTGGAGTCGCAACACTAAAACCTTATTTTGACGGAAGGTTAGTTCCGCCATCTCCAAGATTAACTAATTCACAAAAATCTATACGTACTAATGACATAGAAAATGTTGGTATTACAGCGCGTCATCAAACAATGTTTGAAATGCTGGGTAACTTTTCTATTGGAGATTATTTCAAAAAGGAAGCAATTTCATTTGCGTGAGAATTATTAACTTCTGATAAATGATTTGGAATCGATAAGGAACTTTTGTATATTACTGTATATGAAGATGATCAAGAGGCATTTGATATATGATCAAATATAATTAAAGTTAAGCCTGACCATATATTCAAAGGAAGTCGCGATACAAACTTCTGAGATGTTGGACAAGGCCCTTGTGGACCAAATACTGAAATTTTTTTTGACAGAGGGGAATATTGAGATAAAGATAAGTTAGGGACAAAATTACTAAAAGAAGATTTAGAAAATGATAGATACATTGAAATCTGAAATATTGTTTTTTCTCAATATAATAATGATGGTAATAATAATTACAATGATTTACCAAGAAAAAATATTGATACAGGTGCAGGTTTAGAAAGACTAGCATCTATTTTCCAAAATACACCCACAAATTTTGAAACAGATTTATTCTTACCTACAATTAAAGAATTAGAAGTATTGTGTTCAAATAAACATAATTATGTATATGAAGATTATCAAAATATTAAGTTAAATCAGCAAAAAATAAACACTGCATTTAAGGTAATTGCAGACCATATTAGGGCTGTTGTTTTTGCAGTTAGTGATGGTGTATTCCCAAGTAACAAAGATAGAGGTTACATTATCCGTAGATTAATAAGAAGAAGTTCTGTATACGGAAGAAAACTTGGTATAAATGAAGCCTTCTTGTATAAATTAGTAGATAAAGTTATTGATAGTATGAGTTATTTTTATCCATATATTGTAGAAAAAGAAAGTCTAGTAAAAGAAGTTATCATAGATGAAGAACAAAAGTTCTTAAAAACACTAAACAAAGGTTTTGATTTATTAGAATCAATTATAAAAAACAAAAAATTTGTAAGTGCTGCAGATGCACTACTTTTATTTGAGTCATATGGTTTTCCAATAGAATTAACTTCAGAGTTAGCTAATGAATATAATGTAACTGTTGAATTAGAAAAGTATTATGAGTTGCTTGAAAATGTAAAAGAACTTTCAAGGAGTGCTAGAAAAAATGATAAAGTTTGAAATAAGCAATCTCCAATCCTTACTTCTCTAAATGTAACTTCAGAATTTGTCGGATATGATTTAGAAGAATGTGATGTAGTCTTAAATTATATGTTTTGAGATGATAAACCACTTGATGAAGTAGAAAATCAAACGGTATATGCTATTTTTAATAAAACCCCTTTTTATGCTGAAAAAGGAGGTCAAGCAGCTGATAATGGGTATGTAATTGATGAATATAATAACTCGTACAAGGTCATTGATGTACAACAAGGCCCAAATAAACAAAATATTCATAAGATTATTTTTACAAACAAAGTAAGAGTTGGACAAAAATTTCACGCAATAATTGATAAAGATAAAAGATATTTTACTTTAAAAAATCACTCAGGGACACATATATTACAGGCTTCTATTCAAGAAGTACTAGGTAGAGAAGCTATTCAAAATGGAAGTTATAACGATGAAGAAGGTTTTAGAATTGATATTTCATATAAAAGACCTCCAACTAGAGAAGAATTAAAGCAAATACATCAAGTTGTTGAAAGAGAAATAAAAAATGATTTACCAAGAGAAACTATTTATTGTAGTTTAAAAGAGGCTCTTGATAAGTATAATGCACTTGCATTATTCACTGAAAAGTATGATGAAATTGTCAGGGTTATAAAGTTCGGTACTTTCTCGTGTGAATTATGTGGTGGAACACATGTTAATTCAACAAAAGAAATAGAGGATTTATTAATAACTAATGTCGATTCTAAAGGTAGTGGTTTATATAGATATAGTGCTCTAACAAGTCACTCAGCAATTAATAATTACTTAAATAAACTATATGATACTTATAAAGTTGAAATATTAAATATTACTAACAAACTAGAACAAATTAAAGAAAAACTAAGCATAAATAAAATAGATAGTCTTATTAATAGTTTTAATGAGTTTGTAATCAACAAGTATAATATTGAAGATCTTAAAATTTTAATAAATGATATTAAAGAAGAATTCAGAGATTTACAAAAGAAATTTAGAGATATTAGCGTTGAAGAAAAGGTGAGCAAATACAAAGAAGTATCACCAATAAGCAAAGATGGGTACAACGAAATAATACTTGAAGTAAATGACCTAGATGATTATGAAACTAAAACTCTAATGGACATATTACAAAATAAATATGAAAATTTAGTTATTCATATCGTGAATGTTGCTAAAATGACATATTATGTTTCGGTTTCTAAAACACTAACAGAAAAATATAGTGCAATTAATATTTTTAAATCAGTCAAAACCCATACATTAAAAGGTGGAGGAAATAACTTATTAGCACAAGGGAAAATTATTTCTTAATACAACTAAGGTTGTATTTTTTATTAATATTTATAAAAAAACTTTTGTTTTAAATCTATTTTTAATTAAAAATAATACTATATATTTGTTTTAATATGTAGATTTTTCTTCTCATATTAATTATAATTGTATTGCATTAAAAATGTATATTAAGAAAAAGGAAGTGCCTATGCTTTTATTTAAAAATGGTATAAAGCAACTGTTTAAAGATTGACTACAGTTTATAATTTATCTAACTTTAATAAGTATTGGTGTAATTTTTACATCTGCCTTTGGAGTTGTTTCTTCAAACTTGGTTCGTACAAATAATAATGTATCTAAGAATTTCCAAGGTTATGATTATAGTTATAAATATACATCAAGTTCATATAGTTCAAACGACACTCAAACAATTTCTCCCTTATTTGCATTTAGCAATGATTATGTATCTTATGATAAAATAAGCTTTCCAACAATAACTATTGGAGGAGAAGACTCAGTATTATTAAGCTTCAATTTTAGTGGTACTGTTAATAAAGATGGAAAATCAAGTTATAGCTCTTATATTTATTATTTTCAAGATGATTCTAGTGATAATCTATTACTAAACTTTGGTTTTGGTGATACAGAAGGATATAAAAAAGATGATAATGTTAAAACTTATAGTTATACCCCATTATCAAGTGAGTCTGTCTTTAACTATACAGAAGATAAAAAAATTGATATAGTAAAATCAAAGGCATTTGGTAGATTTTATAGATTTAATGAAAAATCAAAAGCATTTCAAAGTTCAATGATTGGACAAGTATATAAAAAAAATAATGATTTTAAAGATGAAGTGTTGAATGCAAGTCAAAAAAAAGCTGCTTTAGACATTTATAACTACATGTTTTATTTGAATAATTCCTCTTTCACAGCTTCAATAAAAAATTTCTTACTTAACAATATAATTAAAGATAACTTAAATGATGAAAAATTAGCAGATAAAGTAAATCAATTTGTTAATTATTCTAATAATAGTAGTGAACAAGGTTATAATTCTATTGAAGATTTTAAAAAAAATGGATATAAAGGCAGAATAGGAAATTTATATAAAAGTTCTGAAGGTGTTTATAAATATTTTATTATCGATGATGAATCTACTTCGATAAATAATAATTATAATTCAATTTCTAATAAATTATGAGATTCTAATAATATTAAAAATTATGGTAGTTATTTATTAAAAAATTATGAATCTGAGGCTTTATTTAAAACTGGTAATAGTCCAACCCAATATTTCTTAGACAAAAATACTTTCCTAAGAGCTAAAGATTTATTTAATTCGTATTATGATATCCTATCAGATCTAACTAATTTTAATATTACTTATACCAATGAAGTTGTTATGTGAGATTCAAAAGGTAAATATAGATTTATATCTGCATTTACAGATTATACTGATGATAATACTAAACAACACGGTTATAAATTTAATAATGATAATTTATATACAGTTTATGAAGGTAATGATAAGTCAGAAAGTTATTTTACTAAAAGATCTTTTATGACTACCTATGGTTATTATAAAAACAATAGTTTACAACTTGGTAAGGAATATAGTGTTATTCCACAAGGATCGTTTAACGCTGGTGAGGATTCTGCTGCACAATCAAAATTAAAATTAGATGCTGTCGGAGTAGATGCATTAAATATATATCCAACAATTTATGATGAAGATATTTTAGCAAACCAAGTTAATGACGCGATTTTTTATATAAATACTCAATTATTCAAAGATTTTTTTAACTCATCAGAATCTGATGAAGATAGCAAAATTAGTAATAATAAATTTCAAGACGTTTCAAAAGCATATTTAAAACATAATGGTGATAATAAATCAATGGAATATGATATTAATTTATTTAGATTATATGCTGCTGATAATGTTATTAATCTTAAAGAAGTATCACAACAAATCAACAACTTCTCTTCTACAAATAGTGGTTTAAATTCAGATTATGATTATAGCTTATTAACTAGATTGAACCCAAAAGCATTCAAAGATACAAAAGTATTTAATATGAGAAGTGGATTCTTTGGACAAGCATCAAAAGTATTTCTATTAATCTCGTTTATATTCTGTGTCATTTTATTATCAGTAATTTTATTTATTACTTATAATTTAACTAAAAAGTTTTTAACTTCACAAAGAGGTCAAATAGGAAATCTTAAAGCTTTAGGTGTTAGAAAAACAAAAATTATTATCAACTTTATTTTATATTTAAGCTTACCAATAATAATAATGGTTCCTATTGGATGAGGGTTAAGTATTGCCTTAGAAAAACCTTTACTAAATATATTTGGAATATATTTTAACATTCCTATAGTTACTATTATTGATTGAAAGTTTTTATTAGTAGAATGATTAATATTTGCAATTTTAGCTATATTCTTAATATGATTTATTTCTTATAGAACTGTTAAGAAAAATCCACTTATCTTAATGCAACCAAGTAAAGGTAATAAACCTAATTTATCACTTACTAAGTTCTTTAACAAGTTATCGTTTACTAAATTTACTAATAAAATTAGAGGATCATTAATTGCACTATCATTAAAAGACCTCATTATATTTTCATTTGTAATATTTGTAAGTACGATGATTTTAACCATCTCCGCTTCTATTCCTAATGCTTTATCAACAATGTCGAAAGAGTACTATAATGCAATTAATTACAATAATGATTATTCATATACTGATATTGTTACAAATAATCCATTTACTAAGTATAACTGGCGTGAAACTAATGGTGACAATGCCAAATTCAACAATGAAAACTCATTATTTTCTTCATATATGAAAAATACAGATGGAAAGTATTTAAATTTATTTAGTAACGAAGGATGAAGCAAAAATGCAAGTGACTACAGTAACTTTTTTGAGAGCATTATTAAATATAAGGCTCTTGGTCTAAACGGTTATTTATTATCCACTGGGAACATGAAACAAATAATTGACACTTCATTACAGGTAAGTAAAAATAACAAAGGACCAAGTACGCAAATTAAAAATATTGCTTGTAGTATATTGCCTTCATTATTTAATCAACCACCAATTGAAGGTGCTGAATATGATGAATGTGTAAAATCAATGACAAATAACATCATTCCAACAACAATAAAACAACGTTGAGAAAATGATGTAAACTCATTTTTAAACTTTAGTTTTAACTTTAATATTATTTCGTATAATCAAAATGAAGATGAGATATATACAAATATTAAAGCAACCGATGAAAAACACAATGATTTGAAAATATATGGATTAAACGAGTATACCAAAGTAAAAAATATTAATCTAACTGATAGAAGTGTTTTATACACAAATAACGATGATATTAATGTATCAATCAATGAAACATTGAAACTTAAAGGTTATAACGTAGGAGATAAAATTAATCTTAAGTTCGATGTCCAAAACCTTGGTTATGTTAATAATAATAATGAAGTTGCAGATGATAATAACTTTGTGTGACAATATGACGGTGAAGACATAGATGTAAATGAATTGGATTTAGGTCATTTTGCCTCTTACCCTGTAGAAGACTCGAATAAGCCTACAAATACGTTATATTATCTTGAAAATGGTGAATATAAACAGTATAAAGATATTAATAAAATATCACTAAAAATAAAAGATGTAAGTATACTAAATCAAACCTTATTAAATGATACAAATAATGATTATAAAGAAGTCTCAGGTAATGAATTAAAACCATCATCTGGTGAGTTTAAATTTAATCCTTTTGATATTAGACATTATGAGAATGGTAAACCACAAGACATAAACATCTCGGATCTTATTTCAGGAACTAATAGTTGATGAAACATTGCTCTTGAAAAAGGATTATTCAAAACCAACTTAGTACAAAAGTCATTTCAAGGTAATATTGTAAAGGTAGAAAAAGTTTACGATAGTCCAAAAATATATATGGACCAAGTTAAATTGAATAAAATTATAGGATTTAGAAAATATGACTCATCTGTTAAATTTAATGATAATAAGAGTGTAAATATCTGAAGTAATGCAAAAATGAGCTCTAATCCAGAACCTACTGATAAGTACGATAGAGCAATAGTTAAATTTAAAAACTGAAATAATACAACCAATAATGCTAATAAATATATGAGTGATGCCATTGGATTCACTGACTATATTTCTCTCAAAAAATTAGCAACATCAAATCTTATTACCTCGGTTGCAAGCATATCTGTTGTATTTATTACCATTTCTATGATAGTGGGAATAATAATTATCTATGTAATTACAGATTTATTTGTCGGTAAGTACAAAAGCTTCATGAATTATATGAGGGTTCAAGGTTATTCTATAAAAGAAATAAATTCAATTATTATTTGAATATTCTTGCCTCTAACGTTCATCTTCTCATTATTAGCTATAGGTACAACTATGGGTCTATTACTTGGATTAGTCCCTAAAATGTTACTATCACTTGAAATAGCAATACCATTAATGATTGAATGATATGTTTATGTATCTATATTCTTTGTCTCAGTCGCAATTTTTTCAACTGCATACTTGATTATTATTAAATCATTATTTAGAGTTAAATTAGCTTCGTTAACTGGGGCAGCTAATTAAAAACTTATTTTAGAGAGACCTTCTTATAATAGAAGGTTTTTTATTTTCAAGCTCAAAAACTTATTTTTTTGTATAAAATACTTGAATTGGTACATTTAATATGTAATAATCAAAAAGCATGTATATTTTGTGTTCAAAATAGACAACACACTGAGAAAAGTTGTTAGATACTTAGGAGGAAAAATGGCCCAACAGAAAATTAAAATTAAGTTAAAAGGGTATGATCACGCAATTATTGATCAATCAATTGCAAAAATTATTGAGGTTGCAGAATCAACTGGAGCACAAGTTCGTGGTCCAATACCTTTACCAACAGAAAAACAAATCATTACAATTTTAAGAGCTACTCACAAATACAAAGATAGTAGAGAACAATTTGAAATGAGAACACATAAAAGAATACTAGAAATTGTTGAACCTACACCAAAAACTATGGACTCATTAACAAGAGTGCAATTACCAACAGGTGTAAATATAGAAATAAAACTATAGGCATAACAAGGTATACATGATAAAAATTCAGGAGGAAATATCAACATGAAAGGAATCTTAGGACGTAAGTTAGAAATGACACAAATTTTTAGCGAAAGTGGTAAGTTAATCCCTGTAACTGTTATTGAAGTAGAACCAAATGTTGTTTTACAAGCTAAAACAGTCGAAAAAGATGGGTATAAAGCACTTAAGCTAGCATGTGTTAAAAAGAGAGCTAACTTATTAAACAAACCAGACATGGGTCAATTTAAAAAAATTAACTCAGAACCTAAGCGCTTCGTTAAAGAAATTCGAGATATGGACGGATATGAAATTGGTTCACAAGTAAAGATAGAAGATTTATTTACTTCAGGTCAGTTTGTGGACGTTACAGGTATATCTAAAGGTAAAGGATTTGCGGGTGCTATCAAAAGACATAACTATGCAAGAGGACCAATGGGACACGGATCAGGTTATCACCGTGGGATTGGGTCTATGGGAGCTATTATTAATAGAATATTCAAATCTAAAAAAATGGCTGGACATTTAGGACACGAGCAAGTTACAATCCAAAATTTAGAAATAATAAAAATTGATACAGATAAAAATGTTGTTTTAGTTAAAGGTTCAGTACCAGGGCCAAGAAAAAGTTTTGTTGTGATAAGAGAAAATGCAAAAGGTAAAAAAGCAGCAGAGGCTTCAGTGTTACTAAATAGACAATCATCTAATAGTTCACCAAAAAAAGAAGCTGACGAAGTTATTGCCTAATAAAGGAGTAAGTTATTATGAAAGCAAAAGTATTAGATATTAAAGGTGCTTCAGTAAAAGACATTAACTTAAATGATAGTGTTTGAGCTATTGAACCTCACAATCAAGCCTTATATGACACATTGATCTCACAACAAGCAGCATTAAGACAAGGTACTAAAAAAACTAAAACAAGAGCAGAAGTAAGTGGTGGAGGAAGAAAACCTTGAAGACAAAAAGGTACAGGACGTGCCCGTCAAGGTTCAATTAGAGCACCTCAATGAAGAGGTGGGGGAATAGTATTTGGTCCATCACCAAATGTTAACTATAAAAAAGCAGTTAATAAAAAAATTAGAAGATTAGCTATTAAAAGTGCTCTAAGTATTAAAGCAAAAGAAAATAACTTAATTATTCTAGATAAATTTAGCTTCGAGAAACCTTCAACTAAAGGAATGATAGAAGTAATGACAAATTTAAAAGCAGTGAACGAAAAAACATTAATTGTTACAAGAGAACACGAAGATGTAGTTGTTAGATCTGCTGGGAACCTACAAGGCGTAAAAACATTAGATTTTCAAAAAATGAACTTGTTTGATTTATTAAATGCAACTAAGTTGTTGGTTACAGAAGAAGCTGTAAACAAAATTGAGGAGGTGTATGCATAATGCACTTAACAGAAGTAATTAAAAAACCTTTGTTAACAGAAAAAACATACATTGGTCATTCAAATAACTCATATACATTTGTAGTTGATAAAAGAGCAAACAAAACTCAAATTAAAAAAACATTTGAAGAAATATTCAATGTTAAAGTTGAAACAGTAAGAACCATGAATTATGATGGAAAAGATAAAAGAATGGGTAAATATGCTGGTAAGACTGCTTCATATAAAAAAGCAATAATTGTTTTAAAAGATGGAGAAAAATTAGATATATTAAACGAAGAATAATAGAAGTTATTTTATTAAAGATTCGGCGATAAAAGGAGGATAATTATGCCAATCAAAAAGTATAAGCCAACGACTAACGGTCGTAGAAATATGACAAGCTTAGATTATAGTATCCTTACAACTTCAAAGCCTGAAAGTTCATTACTTTCAAAACTTAATGAAAAGGCAGGAAGAAATAACCAGGGTCACATTACTACTCGCCATAAAGGTGGAGGGCACAAAAGAAAGTATCGTATAATTGATTTTAAAAGAAACAAACTTGATATTGTAGGAAAAATTAAGACAATTGAATATGATCCTAACAGAAACACATTCATTTGTCTTGTTAGTTACATTGATGGTGAAAAAAGATATGTATTATATGCTAAAGGGATGAAAGTAGGACAAGAAATTATTTCATCAATTAATGCAGATATAAAGTTAGGTAATGCAGCTCCACTTAAAAATATACCTGAAGGAACATTGGTTCATAACGTTGAATTAAAACCTGGTAAAGGTGGACAAATTGCAAGAAGTGCTGGAAGTAAAGTTCAAATACTTGGTAAAGATGAAAACGGAAAATACGTAACATTAAAACTAGGTTCAGGTGAAGTTAGAAAAGTGTTAGCTGAATGTTTCGCCACAATTGGTGAAGTAGGAAATGAAGAATATAACTTAGTTAACTGAGGTAAAGCTGGAAGAAACCGTTGAAGAGGAATTAGACCAACAGTACGTGGTTCTGTTATGAACCCAAATGATCACCCACATGGGGGAGGGGAAGGTAAAGCGCCAATTGGTAGAAAAGCTCCTTTAACTCCTTGAGGTAAAAAAGCATTGGGTGTAAAAACACGTGATAGTAAAAAAGCGTCAACAAAATTAATAATTAGAAGACGTAAAGAAAGCAAATAGGAGGGAATAGTATATGTCTAGATCATTAAAAAAAGGTCCATTCGCTGATAGTTACTTATTAAAAAAAGTAGAAGTGATGACCGGTAAAAAAGAAACTATTAAAACTTGATCACGTCGTTCAACTATTTTCCCAAGTTTTGTAGGTCACACATTCAGCGTTCACAACGGAAAAGAATTTATCACAGTTTATGTAACAGAAGATATGGTAGGTCATAAATTAGGAGAATTTGCACCAACACGTAAGTTTGGTGGACATGGTGATGACAAGAAAAAGAAAAAATAATCATTAAGAGGAGTTCAACATGGAAGCAAAAGCAAAATTAACGATGATTAGAATATCACCAAGAAAAGTTAGACTAGTAGCAGACTCTATCAGAAATAAAAAAATTGCAAACGCAATCGCTATTCTTCAAAATCAAGATAAAAGATCATCAGAACCAGTATTAAAATTATTAAATTCTGCAGTAGCAAATGCTGTTAATAATAACGGTATGGAAGCAGATAGGTTATTTGTTAAAACAATATTTGTTAACGAAGGACCAACATTAAAAAGATTTAGACCAAGAGCACACGGTAGAGCTTATGAAATTTTAAAAAGAACAAGTCACATAACTATAGTAGTTAGTGATGAGAACTAGAAGGGAATTAGAAGTATGGGACAAAAAGTATCTCCTAATGTTTTAAGAATTGGAATTATTAGAAGTTGAGATAATCGTTGATATGCAGAAAAAAAAGAATATGTTAAATGATTACACCAAGACATCAAAATAAGAAGTGCTGTTCTTAAAAAATTAAAAAACGCTGCAGTTTCAAAGATTGAAATTGAAAGAACAAAAAAAGAAATTACTCTAGTTATCCGTTCAGCTCGCCCAGCAATTGTTTTAGGTCAAGAAGGTAAAAATGTTGAAAATATTGTTTTAGTAGTTAAAAAAACAATTCACGACAAAAAAGCTGTTGTGAAAGTAAAAGTTATAGAAATAAAAAATCCAGATATTGATGCAAGACTTGTTGCTCAATTTATTGGAGATCAAATAACAAATCGTGCAAGTTTTAGGACTGTACAAAAATTAGCAATTAGAAAAGCTCTAAAAGCGGGAGCAAAAGGAATCAAGACTGCCGTTTCAGGAAGACTTGGTGGGGTGGAAATGGCAAGAACTGAAGGTTATCTTGAAGGTTCTGTACCATTATCAACTTTAAGAAGTGATATTGATTATGCACTATATGAGGCAAGAACTACATATGGGCAAATTGGTGTAAAAGTTTGAATTAACCATGGAGAAATTCTTGGTAAAGGAATGCAAAGTAATAGAGATTCAAAAGTTATCGAAGAAAATAGAACATTTAAGAAAGTTTCAAAGGGAGGTTAAAAAGTTATGTTAATGCCTAAAAGAGTTAAATACCGTAGACCTCATAGAGTTAGTTACGAAGGTAAAGCAAAAGGTGGAAAAACTATTGTCTTTGGAGAATATGGTTTAATGTCACTAGATGGAGCATGAATTACTTCAAGACAAATAGAGTCAGCACGTATTGCTATGACTCGTTATATGAAACGTTTCGGTAAAGTTTGAATTAGAATATTCCCACATATGGCTAAAACTAAAAAACCTTTAGAAGTACGTATGGGTTCAGGTAAAGGTTCACCAGAAGAGTGAGTAGCAATAGTTAAGACTGGTCAATTTATGTTTGAAGTTGCGGGTGTTTCAGAAGAAGTTGCGCGTGAGGCATTAAGATTGGCTATGCATAAACTTCCTGTTACTTGCAAAATTGTAAAAAGAGGTGATGAATAATGTCAAAAAGCACAGATTTCGTAATGGAATTAAGAACAAAAAAAGTTGAAGATTTAATTAAATTAGGTGAAGATCGTCGTGCTGAATTATTTGCACTTAAATTTCAAGCTGCAATTGGTAGTCTAGAACAAACTCACAAAATTAAAGCTTTAAGAAAAGATATAGCAAGGATTGAACTTCTATTAGTTGAGAGAAGAAAATCCGGTGAGAAAGTTGATCAAATAGTTATTAAACCAGATTATACAAAAGCTGTTGAAAATGCTGAAAAAGCAGGTAAAGAAGTACGTAAAAAACAACGTGAAATGTTAGAAAAATTACAGCAAGAACAAAGTGGAAATGAAAATAGTAATCAAGTTTCTGAGGACGCAATACTTGCTGCAATGAATGCAGCCGTTGACGATTCAGAATCAAAACCAGTTACCAAAAAACCAGCTGCTAAAAAAGAAACTACTGTAAAAGCAGAATCAAAACCAGTTACCAAAAAACCAGCTGCTAAAAAAGAAACTACTGTAAAAGCAGAATCAAAACCTGCCGCTAAAAAAGAAACTACTGTAAAAGCGGAAAATGTTGAAGTTGCTCTAAATAAAGAAGCGGCCAAAAAAACTGGTAAAGCTTCAGCTAAAACAAAAACTGTAGAAGAAGAAATTGAATTACATCAAATTGATACTTCTGAAGCTAAGGGTACAGGTAAAGGAAAAGCAGCTTTAAAAGATGTTAAAACAAAATCAATAAAAGTTGGAACTGTACAAGCGGAAAATGTTGAAGGTATTGATTTAAAACTTTCAGCAAAACCAAAAAATGCTAAAACTTATACATTTGGTTCAAACGCGCAAGAAGCAAAAAAACAAATTGAAGAAGCTAACAAAAAATTAGCTGCAAAAAAAACAGTTAAAACTACAGCAGATAAACCAACAACTGCAAAAAAAACAACGTCTAAAAAAGGAGAAAACTAGTTATGGAAAGAAATATTAGAAAAACTTACGTAGGTAAAGTTGTTTCGGATAAAATGAACAAAACTATTACTGTGCTAGTTGAAACTTATAAAAACCACCCTATATATAAAAAACGTGTTAAGTATTCAAAAAAATATAAAGCTCATGATGAAAATCAACAAGCCCATCTAGGAGATAGAGTTGAAATAATGGAAACAAGACCATTAAGTAAAACTAAAAACTTTAGGTTGGTAAGAGTTGTTGAAAAAGCAATTATTTAATTAAGAGGTAGATTATGATACAAAATGAATCAAGATTAAAAGTCGCAGACAACTCAGGAGCTAAAGAAATATTAGTAATACGTAATTTAGGTGGTAGTGTTAGAAAATTCACAAATATTGGAG
This sequence comes from Spiroplasma corruscae, assembly GCF_002237575.1. Lineage (NCBI taxonomy): Bacteria > Bacillati > Mycoplasmatota > Mollicutes > Entomoplasmatales > Spiroplasmataceae > Spiroplasma > Spiroplasma corruscae. The sequence continues at coordinate 1,089,355 of NZ_CP022535.1, read as the reverse complement.
ATATTGTTGTAGCAACTGTAAAAGCAGCAACACCAGGTGGTGCTGTTAAAAAAGGTCAAGTAGTAAAAGCTGTAATAGTTAGAACTGTTAGGGGTATGAGAAGAAGTGATGGTACATACATTAAGTTCTCAGAAAATGCCGCAGTTATAATAAAAGATGATAAAAACCCAAGAGGTACACGTATTTTTGGTCCAATCGCAAGAGAAGTAAAGGATGCAGGATTTAACAAAATCGCATCACTTGCGCCAGAAGTATTATAGGAGGTTCTTTTATGAATAAATCAAAAATATTAAAAGGTGACGTTGTAAAAGTTATCTCAGGAAGTCATAAGGGTAAAACAGGACCAATAAAAAAAATATCAAAAGATAAAACAAAGGTTTATGTTGAAGGTGTTAATGGAGTAAAACATGTTAAACCTTCTGAAACAGACCAAGAAGGTGGAATTAAAGAAATTGCAGTTCCAGTAAACATATCAAACGTAGCATTAATAGATCCAAAAAGCAAGGGAAACACTACAAGAGTCGGTTACAAAATAACTGACGGAAAAAAAGTAAGAGTTGCTAAGAGATCTGGAGTAGAAATTAAATAGAAGGGGGATAATCAAATGGCAAAAACTGAAAATAGAAATAGCTTAGAAGTTTTATATAAAGAAAAGATTGTTCCTGAGTTATTTAAGGAAAAACAATATAAATCATTAATGGAAGTTCCGAAAGTAAGTAAAATAGTTATTAATATGGGAGTCGGAGATGCTGTTCAAGATACAAAGAGACTTGATACAGCTGTTCAAGAATTATCATTAATAACTGGACAAAAACCATTAGTAACAAAGGCTAAAAAGTCTTTAGCAGCATTTAAACTTCGTGAGGGTATGCCGATTGGAGCTAAAGTCACTTTAAGAGGAAAAAGGATGTATGAGTTTTTACAAAAACTTATTAATGTTGCTTTACCTCGTGTAAGGGACTTTAGAGGTGTTCCGAAGTCAAGTTTTGATAAGCAAGGGAATTATACATTTGGTGTAAAAGAACAAATTATATTCCCAGAAATTGATTACGATAAAGTAAGCAAAGTTCGTGGTATGGATATAACATTAGTTACAACAGCAAAAAATAAGGAAGATGCATTTACTCTAATTCAAAAATTAGGAATGCCTTTCGCTAAGTAGTGAGGGAGTTATAATATGGCAAAAAAATCATTAAAAGCTAAACAAGCTAAAGTTCAAAAGTTCAAAGTTAGAGAGTATACACGTTGTGGACACTGCGGTAGACCACATTCTGTTTTGAGAAAATTTAATCTATGTAGAGTATGTTTTAGAAACTTTGCATATGATGGACAAATCCCTGGTGTTAAAAAAGCATCATGATAGTGAAAGGAAAATTATAAGATATGACTACAGATGTAATAGCAGATATGCTTACTAGAATAAGAAATGCAAACCAACGTTTTCATAAAGAAGTCTTTATTCCAGGAAGTAGAGTGAAATTAGAAATTGCAAATATCTTAAAGCAAGAAGGATTCATTGAAGACTTTACAGTTGCAGATGATTTTAAAAAAGGTATTACAATTACTTTAAAATACAAAGGGAAAATTAGAGTTATTAAAGGGTTAAAAAGAATCTCAAAACCAGGACTTAGAGTATATTCAAATGCACATAAAATACCTCACGTCTTAAACGGACTTGGTATTGCTGTTGTTTCAACTTCAAAGGGTATTATGACAGATAAAGAAGCGCGCCTACAAAACATTGGTGGAGAAGTGCTTGCATTTATTTGATAGGAAAGGGGATATTTTATGTCACGTATAGGAAATAGAGTATTACCAATCCCTGCAGGAGTTGAAGTAAACGTCGATCAAGATAATGTTGTAACTATAAAAGGGCCAAAAGGTGAATTAAAACAATCATTCAGCCCACTAATAAAAATTACTGTTGAAGACCAAAAAATAACAACAGTCAGAGTAAACGAAATTAAGCATACAAAACAATTACATGGTACTACTAATTCACTTCTTGAAGGTATGTTAGTTGGTACACACAAGGGATTCTTAAAAGAACTTGATATTGTAGGGGTTGGTTATCGTGCAGCTCTTGCAGGAAATAAAATTAATTTATCATTAGGGTTTTCACACCCAGTAGAATATATTATTCCAGAAGGAATAACAGTTGAAATTCCAAAACCAACTGAAATTAAAATTGCTGGTATAAACAAACAATTAGTTGGTCAAGTAGCAGCTGATATTAGAGCATATAGAAGACCTGAACCTTATAAAGGTAAAGGTGTAAAATATAGAGAAGAAAAAATTATTAGAAAACAAGGTAAAGCTGCTGGTAAATAATAACCAGCTTTAAGGAGATTTTTATGAAATACACAAAAGCAGAAGCAAGAAAAAGAAGACACTTCAGAGTAAGAAAAAAAGTTGCTGGTACAAGTGAAAAACCTAGATTAAATGTTTTCAAATCTAATACATTCTTCTATGCTCAAATTATCGATGATTCAAAAGGTATTACACTTGTAGCTTCATCTTCAATGAAGTTAGGTTTAAAAAATGGTTGTAATCTAGAAGCAGCAAAAGCTGTTGGTAAAGACATTGCTGAAAAAGCTAAGTCTAAAAAAATTAGTAGTGTAGTGTTCGATCGTGGTGGGTATTTATTCCATGGTAAAGTAAAAGCTTTTGCGGATTCTGCAAAAGAAAATGGTATGAAATTCTAAAAGAGGAGATTGTAAAAATGGCAGAAGAAAAAAAAGTCGAAGTTGAAACTAAGACTGCACAAAACCAAGAATTTAAAAAAGACGCTAATCCAAGAACTCAACAAGGTGGGGATTTTAAAAGAAACCCAAGACAAGGCGGAGACAGATTTAAAAGAGACAACAAATTTAGAAAAGAAGACAATCCTTTTGAAGAAAGAGTTGTTACTATTAACCGTGTAACAAAAGTTACAAAGGGTGGTAGAAGATTTAGATTTGCGGCAGTTGTTGTAATTGGAGATAAAAAAGGTAGAGTTGGTTTAGGAACTGGTAAAGCAAATGAAGTACCTGATGCAATTAAAAAAGCTATTAAAGAAGCTAAAAAATCACTAATCAGAGTACCATTATCAGACTCAACAGTTCCTCATGATACAATTGGTCATTTCGGAGCAGGTAAAATTATGATTAAACCTGCTAGAAAGGGTACTGGTGTTATTGCTGGTGGACCTGTTCGTGCAGTTGTTGAATTAGCAGGAATTTCAGACATTTATACAAAATCACTAGGATCAAACTCACCAATTAATATGATTCGCGCTACATTAGAAGGTTTAAAATTAATGCAAACACCAGAACAAATTGCAAGACTACGTGGTAAACAAGTTGATGATAAAAAACAAATAGTTAGTAAAACTAACTAATTAAAGGAGATATTTTATGAAATTACATGAATTAAAATATACAGAGGGAAGCAAACAAAAAGCCACTCGTGTTGGTAGAGGTAATGCTTCTGGAAAAGGTAAAACATCAACAAGAGGTCACAAAGGTCAAAATTCACGTTCAGGTGGTGGTGTAAGACCAGGTTTTGAAGGGGGACAAACTCCTTTATTTAGAAGAATACCCAAAGTTGGTTTTACTAGTTTAAATAGAAAAGAATACAAAATTATTAATTTAGATTTACTAGAACAGTTAGGTCTTAAAGAAGTTAATCACAAAACATTGCTTGAAAAAAAAGTAATAAAAAATGAAAAAACTTTAGTTAAAGTACTAGGTAATGGTAAAATATCTAAAGGTATCGTTTTAAAAGTAAATAAAGTGTCAAAAAGTGCCGAAGAGGCAATTAAAAGTGCCGGAGGCACAGTAGAGGTGATTTAGGTGGCATTAAAAGCTAACAAAACTAAAGCAAAAGTTAAAAAAAGAACCAAATCATTAAAAAATAAAAACGAGTTCGCTAAGGGTAATTTCTTTATTCGTAACAAAGACCTAATTAAACGAATCGTTTTTACTTTATTGGTTTTAGTTATAATTAGAGCTGGGACTTTATTAACAGTTCCAGGTGTTAGTTTAAGTTCTGATTTTCAAAATAGTATTGGGAATCAAGAGTTTTTTCAACTACTTTCAACTTTAGGGGGAGGTTCAATTGGTCAATTCTCGATAATTGCACTTGGTGTTTCGCCATATATAACTGCATCAATTATTGTCCAACTACTTTCAACTGATGTTATCCCTGTTTTAACTAGATGAAATAAATCTGGGGAAAGAGGAAGAAGAAAATTAGATAGATTAACAAAAGTGCTTACAATACCATTTGCAGTTATGCAATCTACAGCAACAATTTTTACATTATCAAGTCAGGGTTTAATAAGTGCTAAATGAAGTACAAATGAACTTGGTACAGGACCATCATGATTTTATTATTTATTAATTCCAATGGTTATGCTTGGTGGTACTTTCTTAATGTTATGAATTGCTGATCAAATAACTATTAAAGGAATTGGTAATGGTATATCAATAATAATTTTTGCAGGTATAGTTGCTCAAATGCCAAACAACTTTAAATCAACATTCCAATTTTGAGTAAAAGGAAATGAAGATGCAACAATTTTATTTGATGGAATTCTTAAGTTTATAATTTATGTTGTAGCATTCTTATTAGTTATATTTATAGTTGTATTGATGAACGAAGCGGAAAGAAAAATTCCAATTCAACAAACTGGTTCTGGATTAGTTGATACTAAGGAGCATACGCCACACCTACCATTAAAAATTAATAATGCCGGTGTTATACCAGTTATATTCGCATCCGCAATTATATCCACACCAATGACTGTAGCACAAATAATTGGTGCAAATAATCCTCAAAATGGCTTTGTTCTATTCACGCAGTCTTATCTTTCTTTTGGTACGTGATGAGGAATTGCTATATATGGAGTGTTAACAATATTATTTACATTCTTGTATGCTCAAGTTCAAATTAATCCTGAAAAAATTGCCGAGAACTTCAAGAAGTCAGGTACATTTATACCAGGTATTAAACCCGGTAAAGATACAGAAAAATTCATTCAAGGTACTGTTAATAGGCTAAGTATACTTGGTTCAATATTCTTAGCTTGAATCGCCATATTACCATATATTATATCTAAGTTAATCAGTCTGCCAAGTAGTTTAGCAATTGGTGGTACTGGTTTAATAATAGTTATATCAGTTGCAATTCAAACAGTTCAACAATTAAAAGGTAGATTAATTCAACAATCATTCTTAGATAAAAAAGATGATAAATTTACTAAAACAGTGGACGAGCATAATTCACACATATGATAATAAAGAGGTTTATTAAATGAATATATTAATGTTAGGTGCTCCAGGTAGCGGAAAAGGTACTCAATCAGAACTACTTTGTGATAAGAAAGCTTTTATACATCTATCTACTGGTGATCTATTTAGAAAAAACATTAGTGGTGAAACAGAGTTAGGATTATTGGCAAAGTCATACATAAATCAAGGTTATTTAGTTCCTGATGATGTAACAAATAAAATGGTACAGGTTTTTTTAAAAAGTGAATCTGATAATCTTATATTTGATGGTTACCCAAGAACCATTGATCAAGCCATTGAACTTGATATTATGTTAAGAACGTACGATAAAAGTCTAAGTCATGTTATATATTTAGACATTGACAATTCTGTCTTGCTTGACAGAATTGTTAATCGTTTAGTTTGTCCTACTTGCAAAAGAAGTTATCATAAAATTACAAGAAGACCCTTAGTAGAAAATATATGTGATTTTGACAGTACTAATTTAATCGTAAGAGAAGATGATACTTTAGATAAAGTTAACCAAAGGTTATTAACTTATAACACTCAAACAAAACCTTTGATTGAATTTTATAAGGACAGATTAATAAAAATAAATGCTAATAATAAAAGACCAGAAGAGTTGTTTGCAATAATAAGTGAAGCTCTAGGTATTTAATGTCAATAACTATAAAAAATAGCGAACAAATTGAAAAAATGAAATACGCTGGTCAGGTATTAGCAGAAGCTTTATTGAGATTGAAAAAAATGATAAAACCTGGTGTGAATTGCCTTGATTTAGATAAAGATTTTATTGAGTTCATAACTGAAAAAGGATGTCAAAGTAATTTTAAAGGTTATTACGAGTATCCTGCACATATTTGTGTATCAATAAATGAGCAATTAATACATGGAATACCAAAAAATAGAGTTTTAAAAGATGGTGACATTGTGTCTATTGATGCTGGTTGCATTTATAAAGGCTACAATAGTGATAGTGCTTTTACTATCATTTGCGGAACATCATCAAATGAGTTACACAAAAAATTAGTCGAATTGACTGAAAGGTCACTTTACTTGGCAATTGAACAGGTAAGAGCCGGTGTACGCATCGGAACTATATCTTCTACTGTTCAAAATTTTATAGAAGAAAATGGTTTTCATTTGCCAACTAGTTATTCGGGACATGGGATTGGGTTAGAGATGCATGAAGATCCTTTTATACCAAATGTTGGTATAAAAAATACTGGAATGAGATTAGTTCCAGGTATGACAATATGTATTGAACCAATGGTTCAAGTTGGAACGGACAAAACAGTCGTAGATGGTGACAAATGAACAGTGTTATCAAAAGATGGTAGTATGTCAGCTCATTTTGAGCATACTATTTTAGTAACAGAAGGCGATCCAGAAATATTAACTTTAATTAAATAAAAGGAGATAGTTTTAAATGGCAAAAGAAGATTATTTAGAAGTAGATGGAATCGTTTTAGAAGTATTACCAAACGCTACTTTTAAGGTGAAATTAGATAATGAAATAGTTATTGATGCCCACGTGTCTGGTAAAATCCGTATGAATTACATCCGCATTTTACCAGGTGACAAAGTAACTGTAGCAATTTCACCTTACGATCATACACGTGGAAGAATTACTTATAGATTTAAAAACTCGAAGTAAGAATGACTTAAACAATTGAAATGGGAGGTCCAAATAGATGAAAGTTAGATCATCTGTAAAAAAAATATGCGACAAGTGTCGTATTATAAAACGTAAAAGCCGTGTAATGGTTATTTGTGAACAGCCTAAACATAAACAACGCCAAGGTTAATCAAGTAATTAATAGAAATTAATTTTAGAAAGGAAACAAGTAATGGCTCGTATAAACGGTGTAGAAATTCCAAATGAAAAAAGAGTTGTTATTGCACTTACATATATTTATGGAATCGGATTAACAACTTCACAGAAAGTTTTAGAAATTGCAAAAATAAGTGAAGACACAAGAGTAAAAGACTTGTCTGAGCAAAATATTAAATTAATATCTCAAGAAATCACAAAGTTTAAAACAGAAGGTGATTTACGTAGAGAAGTTGCTTTAAACATTAAAAGATTAATGGAAATTGGATGTTATAGAGGGTTAAGACATAGAAAAGGTTTACCAGTTAGAGGTCAATCTACTAAACAAAATGCCCGTACAAGAAAAGGTCCACGTAAAACTGTGGCTAACAAGAAAAAATAGAAAAGGAGTATAAACTATGGCAAAAGTTAAGCAAAATACAACAAAGAAAAAAGTCAAAAAAAATATTGCTAAGGGTATTGCTCACATCCACTCAACATTTAATAATACAATTGTTACAATATCTGATGAAAAAGGTAATGTTATTGCATGATCAAGTGCTGGGGCACTTGGATTCAAAGGAAGCAAAAAGTCAACTCCTTATGCTGCTCAGTTAATAGCAGAAGCAGCAGGTAAAGGTGCTATAGATAATGGGGTAAAGACTATTTCTGTAGAAGTAAAAGGACCGGGTCCAGGAAGAGATGCGGCTGTTAGAAGCTTGCAAGGAATTGGACTAGAAATAACTTCAATAAAAGACACAACACCAATACCCCATAATGGTGTACGTCCCCCAAAGAGACCAAGAGGATAATCAATGAAACAATTTTCAAGACCAGAATTTAAATTAATAAAAGAAGAAAAAAGTAAGAATTATGGGGAATTTCAAGTAGAACCTCTTGAAAGGGGTTTTGGTATTACCTTAGGTAATGCTTTAAGAAGAACTTTACTTTCTTCAACACCAGGAGCAGCAGTTTATGCAATAAAGTTAGATAAAGCGGCTCATGAATTTACTTCAATAGAAGGTATTGTTGAAAACGTAAGTAGAATTATATTAAATATTAAAAAACTAGCAATTAGAATAGATTCAAATATTTTTGAAGATGATGAAGTTGTAGAAATAAAACTTAAATCTTCAACTGTTGGAGAATTAACAGCAGGAGATATAGAGACTCCTACTGGTGTGGAAGTTGTTAACAAAGATTTAAAAATCTGTACAATAGCTGATGGTGGAAGCATTAATTTAATTATGTTTGCAAAAAACTCTAGAGGTTATAGAACATTCAAAGATAACAAAAAAGAAAAAATGTTATTAGCTGATGCTATTACTATTGACTCAAATTACTCACCAATCCTAAACGTTGCTTATGAAGTAGAAACAACTAAAATTGGTAAATCAGTTGATTTAGAAAAGTTAGTAATGAAGGTTGAAACAAATGGAACGTTATCAGTTGCTGATGCTGTTGCTACAGCTGCAAAAATACTAGTTGAACATTTAGAGTTCTTTGTAAATCTAAATGAAGAAATCAATGATATTAAAGTTATTGGTGCTACTAGCGAAGAAGACGAAAAAGAATTGGATAAAATTGTAGAAGATTTAGATTTCACACAAAGAAGTTTAAATTGCTTAAAAAGAGCAAATATTAATACATTACGTGATTTAGTTTCAAAAAGTGAAGATGACATCCAGGAAATAAGAAACTTAGGAAGAAAATCACTTAAGGAAATTAAAGATAAGGTTGTTCAATTAGGCCTTACATTCAGACAAGACTAGGAGGGAGTAAATTATGTCATATATTCAAAAACAAGGTAAAAATACTGCTTGAAAAATAGCTTTATTAAGAAACTTAACAACAGAACTTATAATTCATGAAAAATTGGAAATAACAGAAGCAAGAGCAAAAGAATTAAGAAGACATTTTGATAATATGGTAACACTTGCTAAAAAGGGTGATATTCATTCAAGAAGACAAGCTGCTGCTTGATTGAGACATATTGATGTAAATGAAAAAGAAGATGCTTTACAAAAGTTATTTACTAAACTTGCCAAGAAGTTCAAAACACGAAATGGTGGGTACACAAGAATTTTAAAACTAGATAATAGACGTGGAGATAATGCTCCTATGTGTATTATTGAGTTAGTATAATTTTTAATAATAAATAATTACCAATACAAATAGTATTGGTTTTTTTTACCTAAATCTTATAATTATAATTAATAGTAATATTTAGGGAAATATTATATAATATTAAAAATATTGATACATAATTTATATTTTTTATAAATAAATTTTTGCTATAATGTTTAAAGTATAAGGAGATTATTATGTCTGATTATAAGTTTCTAAATGATTCTGATTTAAATGATTTCAAACTTAAGCTAAATGATCTTAATGATAATTTAACTAGAGCTGGAAAAAAATTAGTTATTGCAAAGAGTAAATTCTCAAAAAGAGAAGTAGAGAAAGATTTTGTTAATGAATATGTTAACCAATATAAGAATGCTAAAAAAAGATATTTAGAAGGATGTAAAGATGAAAGATTTTATGATAATTTAAAAACAGCAAAGTTAAATCTATCGAAGACATCAAAACAAGAAGAAAATTACAATACAATTTTAAACCAATATAAAAAAGCAAAATTATTATATAAAGGCTACAAAGAAACTGTTAAGGAACGTGGATTTGGTGGTGAACTAAACATCATTAATAACACTGCTTTAAAATTAAATGATATAAAATTTAAATACAGAGAAAATCATCCTTTTGCAGTTGATGGAGTATCAGTTAAAATTGAACATGGTAATTATGTTGCAATAATTGGACATAATGGAAGTGGAAAGTCTACTCTATCCAAAATAATTATTGGTGTTTTAGAACCTACTCAAGGTAGTATTGAGGTTTACGGAAATAAAGTAACAAAAGGTAACATAAATATTATAAGGAAGTTTTTAGGTATTGTTTTTCAAAATCCAGATAACCAATTTATTGGTTCGACAGTTAGAGATGATATTGCATTTGGGCTAGAAAACAGAAGAGTAGCACCATCAAAAATGAATGAAATTATTATAAACGCTGCTAAAAAAGTAAACATGGAAAATTTTTTAGACCACGAGCCTTTGATGTTAAGTGGTGGTCAAAAACAAAGGGTAGCAATAGCATCTGCATTAGCACTTTCACCAAATATATTAATATTTGATGAAGCGACAAGTATGTTAGATCCAAAAGGTAAGAGTGAAGTTAAACAAATAATGGTTGAGTTAAAAAATACAAGAGAGAAAACTATATTCTCGATAACTCATGATATGGATGAAATACTAAACGCTGACAAAGTTATGGTTATGAATAAAGGTAAATTGGTAAGATTTGGTAGTCCAAAAGAAATATTATCAGATAAAAATTTCTTAAGATCTATACATTTAGATATACCTTTTGTTGCCCAAGTTGAAGAAGCTTTGCAAAATGTAGGTATTGAAGTTTCTGGTAGTGAAAACTTAGATGAACTGGTGGAAAAAATATGTCAAATTTAGAAAACAATATTGAGAAAAAAAGTTTAAAAAATGATAAAGCAAGCTATAAGAATCATTTAAAACTTTTAAATGAAAAACATAAAGAAGATGAAAAAGAAAGAAAAACACTACATAATAGAACTAAAAAGTCAATAAAAGAAGATAAACCAAATATATTAAAGTATAATAAGGAATATAAAAATTTTATTAAAGAAGATAAAAAAAATATAAAGAATAGAATATCTGATGCAAAAAAATGATACTTAGAAAATAAAGATTCCAAAGATGTTACAAATAAAAAACTAAAAAACCTTGTAACAAAAGCTAAGTTAACAAAGTACGATTTTAGCGGAGAAATAATTTTTGAAAATGTATCTTATTCTTATGGTTGGGGTACACCCTTTGAATTTAAAGCTCTTGATAGTGCAAATTTAAAAATTAAAAAGGGTAAAATTACAGCGGTTATCGGAATGACTGGTAGTGGTAAATCAACATTAATACAATTAACAAATGGTCTTATTATTTCTGAAACTGGTAGAACAATGGTAGGAAACTTCCCTATTATTGCAAGGACAAAAAAAATTAAACTTGTTAAAGAGCTTAGAAGAGAAATTGGATTAGTATTTCAATTCCCTGAGTATCAATTATTTCAAGATACTATTGAAAAAGATATTGCTTTTGGACCAATTAACCTAGGAGCGGATAAGGTAGATTCAATAAAAAAAGTTCCTAGTCTATTAAAACTGGTTGATCTACCAGAAGAATATGCAAAAAGAAGTCCTTTTGATTTAAGTGGTGGTCAAAAACGAAGAGTTGCTATAGCAGGTATTATTGCTATGGATGGAAATACACTTGTGCTTGACGAACCTACTGGTGGTCTTGATCCACAAGGTGAAGAGGATTTCATGAGACTTTTTTATAATTTAAATAAAGAGAAAAACAAAAGAATTATAATTGTCACACACAATATGGACCACGTATTACAAATTGCAGATGAAGTTATTGTAATGCATAAAGGAAAAGTAATCTCAGTTGGAACACCATTTGAAATATTCTCAAACTCAGATTTATTACATAAAATTGAAATCGAACCACCAAAACTTTATAAACTAGCACATAAACTTAAGGATAAAGGTTTAGATATCACAGATAAAAAGTTTAGAACTATAAATGAACTTGTAAAATTTATTAAAGAAAGCAAAAAATAGGAGGTAAAAGTATGAGAATGGTTTTTGGTAGGTACATGTCTTATAACTCTGTAATTCATAAGATGGACCCAAGAATGAAACTTCTTATGATAGTTTCGCTAATTATTGTTGTATTTTTTCCAATTGGTTTTACAGGTTTTGTATTAGTAGGTAGTCTTATTTTTCTTATGTATTTTATCAGTAAACTTAGCTTTAAAATGTTACTTAAACTTTTCTTTCCTATTACATTTATATTTATTGTATTAGTATTAATAAATATATTTATGCTTAAACCAGAGTTTCTTAAAGAAAGTGCTGATGGATTATATTTAACACAAGATTTTGGTTATATTTTCAAATGAAAAGTTTTATATTTTTCAGAGAAAGCTGCTTACTCTGCAATATATATGACTATAAGAATATTTTTAATGATTACATTAACAACTATTTTAACAGGTACCACTCAACCATTAGAATTAACACTGGCAATTGAAGACTTGCTATGACCATTAAAATTAATAAAAATACCAGTATATATTTTCTCAATTATAATTTCTATTGCTCTAAGAATGATTCCAACACTAATTGATGAGGCTGGAAGAATAATGAAGGCCCAATCGTCTAGAGGAATTGATTTTAAAAATGGTAAGTTTAAAGATAAAGCTAAGGCTATGACATCACTAATAATTCCTTTATTAGTTTCTGCATTTCAAAAGGCAGAAGATCTTGCATATGCAATGGATTCAAGAGGTTATGATCCGCATGCTAAAAGAACTAGATATAGACAAGTCAAATTTAGATTTATAGATTTATTAATATTCTTAATTGTTATGGGTGTAGCAGTTTTAATGTTTTGCTATCCATATATCAATGTATTACATGAAATACAAATACCAAGAATAGATTTTATTTTGGGTTTAAAAAGATAAGTGTATTATTTTTTACTAACAATTGCATATGATGGTACAGATTTTTCAGGTTGAGCAAAACAGAAAAATAAAAGCACAATACAAGGTGAACTTGAAAAAGCATTTTTAAAAGTAGCTCCAAACTCAGAACTTAGATTGGTTGGTGCATCAAAAACAGATGCTGGTGTTCATGCTTTTGATCAAAAAGTTTGAGTAGAACTTAGCTTCTCACCAAATATCTCAGGTTTTTTATTAGCATTGAATAAAACATTACCTATTGGAATAAAAATAGTTAGTATGTCAAAAATTAATAAGGAATATAGAGTAAGAAACTGTAAATATAAAATATATAAGTACTCAATTTCAAATGATAACTTAAATATATTAAAAAATAGATTTTATGTTTATATTCCAAAGCAACTTTCTTATAGGATTATGAAAAAAGCACTATCATTTTTCGTAGGTAAACACAACTTTATAAACTTCTCTGGATTAACAATAGAAGAATCTAAGATTATAAATACTGTAAGAACAATTCAAAAAATTAGTTTTATTAAAAAAAAGAATAATATATATATTTATTTTAAAGCAAAGGGCTTTATTAGATACCAAATCAGAATGATAATGGGCGCTGTCATTGCAGTAGGTTTAGGAAAAATAAATCTAGATAATATTAAAGATGTTTTAGACTTAAAAAAAATTAAATTACCTTATAAAGCTGAGGCAAAGGGACTTGCACTTGTAAAAGTTGTTAATTACAATTAATTTGTATATAATAAAAATATTTTTATATTTTTTTGATATATTATATTTATATGCTAGTAAAAGTACACTCATAACTAATGGATATTTTACTATTTTTTTGGATGTTTATAAGGAAAAATATATAAATATCTTTTAATTAAAACTAGCTTAAAAATATAAGATTAATCTTATATTTTTTTTATGCTGAATCTCAAATTTTTGTTATGTTATAATAATTTTGTAATATCATTTTATATATGTTCGTAATATGGACGGACGTTTCTACAAATAACCGAAAATTATTTTACTATAAAATGAGTCATATAGCAGTGCCTTTTTTGTTGTAGACTCCTTTTATATAGGGGTCTTTTTTTATTTAGAAAGGTACAAATGAAGAATAAAGTAAGTATAATAATGGGTTCTATAAGTGATAAAAAAACACTTGAACCATGTATTGAAATACTAAACTTGCTAGAAATTACTTTTGATATAAAAGTTGTTTCAGCCCATAGAACACCTGATTTACTTTTTAATTACGCAAAGACAGCTGCTGATAAGTTTGATTTAGTTATTGCCGCTGCTGGTGGAAGCGCACATTTACCTGGTATGGTCGCAAGTTTAACATGTTTACCTGTTATAGGTATACCTGTAAAATCCAGTTCATTAAATGGAATTGATTCATTATTATCTATTGTACAGATGCCCGGTGGCGTTCCTGTTGCTACAATGGCAATTGGAGAAAGCGGGGCTAAAAATGCAGCACTATATGCGGCCCGAATTTTATCTTTATATAACGATAAAATATCTAAAAACTTGAATAAATATATAAATGAGCAAACTCAAAAAGTATTAGATATTGAGGTTATATAGTATGAGAGTGGGAATAATTGGTGGTGGTCAACTAGCAAGGATGTTAATACTTTCTTCACCAGACACAGAATTTATTGTTTTAGAGCCAAAAATAGATAATAGTTGCTCGGACCTTGGTGTAGTTATATTAAATTATGATTATAATGACAAGGAAGCATTAAGAAAGCTGTCAAGTTTAGTAGATGTTATAACATATGAGTTTGAGAATATTGATGATGGCGTTCTTAATGAATTTAAATCTAAAATAAAACCTGGAATAGATTTTTTAAAGGTTTCAAAAAATAGATTTAAGGAGAAGGTTTTTGCTAAAGATTATGGACTTAAAACATTATTATTTTATCCAATCAATTCCCAAGATCAAATAAAGGATCTTATATTTTATAAAAAAATAGACTACCCATTCATACTAAAAGTTAACTCAGGTGGCTATGATGGTAAGGGACAATATATAATAAAATCCAAAGAAGATTATTTAAAAATTAAATATAACGTTTCTTATTTACTTGAAGAGTTTTTCAATTTCGATTATGAAACTAGTGTGTTAGTTACAAGAAGTACACTAAAACAAATATACTTTTTTCCAACTCCAATAAATTATCATGAGAATGGTATATTAAAAAAATCATTAGTACTAGCTAAAAAAAACTTAATAAATAGTAAATTAAAAAAAATAATAAAAAAAATTCTAATAAAAGAAAATATAATTGGCACCGTAGCATTTGAGTTTTTTGTAAAAAATAAAGAACTATATTTTAATGAGATGGCACCCAGGGTTCACAACACAGGTCATTACTCATTAGATGGTTGTAATGTAAGTCAGTTCAGAAACCATATACTTGCTATAACAAGTAGAAAAATAATTAAACCAAAATTATTAAAAAAGACAATCATGTATAACTTATTAGGTAATGAAATAAATACGAGTTTTATATTAAATAACGTATATAGATATGATTATAAAAAAAAGGAACCACTCCAAAAAAGAAAAATGGGACATATAAATATATCGGATAATAATAAAAAAAATCTGATAAAAAAATTCAATGAGATCAAAAAATTTTTGGAGGAAGAAAATGTTTAATAGAGTTTTTATATGTAAAAAAGAAGATTATGATACTGAATCAAAGAACTTAACTCAGGAGTTAAAACAAAGTTTAAAAATTAATGATATTACTTGTAAAGTTTTTAATGTATATGATATATACGATGTGAATGAAGTTGAACTAAAAGAAATTATTAACAATATATTATCTGAACCAAACATTGATAATACATATTTAGAATTGAACTTAGTTAACAAAAAGCACCTTGTAGTCAAAACTTTTGATAGTCAATTTAATCCAAGAGAAGAAAGTGCATCTGAATGTGCAAATGTTTTACTATTTAAAAAGATCAAAATAAAAACATTTAAACTTTATGTATTTAATAATTCCCTAAATGATGAAACTATTTATAAAATTAAAAAGTTATTAATTAACCCTGTTGAGTCATATGAATTTAATTTAAATAATAATAATTGATTAGAAGAAGTGCAAAGTCAAGAAGAAAGAACAATTGACATAAATCTAGATCAAAAAAATTTATCCAAGTTATACTCTGAACTAAATCTAGCTATGAATCTTAGAGACTTCCTATTTTTAGTTAATCACTATAACAATGTTGTAAATAGAAGTCTAACAGATACTGAGTTATATTTACTTGATACATATTGAAGTGATCATTGTCGACATAAGACATTTGAAACAATAATAGATAATATCTCTTTTGATACCGATGTAAATAATTTTTATAAAGATAAAGTGGTTAAGGCAATTGACTATTATAATTCTATAAAAACGAGATCAGAATTTTCATTAATGAGTATTGCAACAAGTTACATAAAACATTTAATTCAAAATAATAATGTTGAAGATTTAGAGATATCAGATGAAATTAATGCTGCCTCTATTTATGTTGATTTAGGTAAAAAAAATAAGTGTGTAATACAATTTAAAAATGAAACACACAATCATCCAACAGAAATCGAACCATTTGGAGGAGCTGCCACTTGTCTTGGTGGTGCAATAAGAGACCCATTATCTGGAAGATCTTATGTTTACCAAGGAATAAGAGTAACAGGTTCTGGAAATATATTAGAAGATATAGAGAACACATTACCAAACAAACTTCCTCAATCAAAAATATCACGTATAGCAGCAGATGGTTTCTCCAGTTATGGTAATCAGATTGGAATACCAACAACATTAGTGAAAGAAATATATCATGAAGGTTATAAAGCTAAAAGGTTAGAAATAGGTGCAGTTGTTGGAGTTAGCAAAATCAAAAATCTTGTTAGAAAAAAACCACAGCCTGGAGATGTAATAGTATTAGTTGGAGGGTTGACTGGTAAAGATGGTATTGGAGGAGCAACGGGATCTTCAAAAAAACAAAACGAAAGTTCACAAAAGAATTCTTATAGTGAAGTCCAAAAAGGAAATCCTGTTGAAGAAAGGAAACTTCAAAAATTTTTTACAGATCCAGCAGTTTCAAAAATAATAAAAAAAGCAAATGATTTAGGAGCTGGAGGAATAGGAGTAGGAGTTGGAGAGTTGTCTGAAGGAATAAAAATTTATCTTGATAGAGTACCTCTAAAAAATTCTGGTCTAACTAGTAAGGAAATATTAATATCAGAATCTCAGGAGCGAATGGTTGTTGTTTTAAGTAATAGGAATACAAGTTTTTTTATTGAAAAAGCCTTCAGGAATAATCTACTGGCAGTTAAAATTGGAGAAGTTATAAAAGAAAAAAAATTTATTGTTTATAATAAAAAGAAAAAAGTTGTTGATATTGATAGAGATTTTATTGATACTGGTGGAGTAAGAAATCACATCAGCATAAAAATATCTAAAAGCATCTTAGAAGATTGAGACTCACAAAATAATAATAGTTTTGAAAACCTAGAGCATAATTTTATTTCAAATTTGAAAAATTTAAATGTGATGTCGCAAAAACCAATGATTGAAATGTTTGACTCAACAATAGGGACTACAACAGTATTAGCGCCGCATGGTGGAGAACACCAGCTATCAGAAGTACAAGTTAGTTGTAATAAAATTCCCTTAAAAATAAATAATAATGTATGTACTATAATGGGTTACGGATTTAATCCTTATATTTGTGAGAAGAATATATTTGTCGGTTCTATGTTAAGTATAGTTGAGAGTATAACAAAAATTATTGCATGTGGAGGATTGTACAAAAATATTAAACTAACTTTACAAGAGTATTTTGAAAAACTAGAAGATGATAACTATAAATGAGGTAAACCTCTTTTAGCAGTACTTGGTGCACTAGTTGTACAAAAAGAACTAGGTGTGCCTGCAATTGGTGGTAAAGATAGTATGAGTGGAACATACCAAAATCTTAATGTTCCACCTACTTTAGTAAGTTTTGCATTAACAACAGGATATACAAATAAAATTGTATCAACTGATTTTAAAAAGATAGGTAATAAAATTTATTTATATATTCATAAAATGGATAATAACTTCCCAGACTTTAAACAACTAAAAAAAATATTTATTTCATTTAATAAATTAGTTAAATATGAAAAAGTAGAGTCTGCATTTGCAATTCAGCAAGGAGGTATTGCTGAAGCACTAGCTAAAATGGCATTTGGAAATGACCTAGGTTTTAATATTAATACTAACATAAATATTTTTAAACCCCTTTATGGCTCAATATTATTTGAGTCAAAAGAAGAGATAAATGATAATAACATAGTATTATTAGGTGAAGTTTCTAATGGTTTTATAATTAATGAAACTAATATTGATAAAAAAAAGTCGTTTGAGAATTATATAGGTCCAATAAAAAAAATATATTATGAAGGAGACGAGTCATACCCACTACCAGAAGTAAAAGATAATACTTATAAAAATAAAGTTTACTTCCCATATTTAGTTAAGGAGGTAAAAGTTATTTCTCTAATTTTTCCTGGAACTAATTGTGAATATGATATTAAAAATGCTTTTAAAGAAGAAAATATAATTTATGAAGAATTTATATTTAATAATCTAAATACTGAAAGTATATGTTATTCAATTGAAGAACTTGTTAAAAAAATTAAGAGTGCACATATCTTAGTTATACCTGGTGGATTTAGTTCTGGAGATGAACCAGATGGTAGCGGAAAGTACATTGCAAATGTACTAAAAAATAAAAATGTAAAAGATGCAATAAAAGATTTCTTAGAAGAGAAGAAACTTATACTTGGTATTTGTAATGGTTTTCAAGCTTTACTTAAATCTGGAATATTGATGCACAGCGAAGCAAAAGAATTAAGTGAAGATGATCCATCTTTAATAAGAAACAATATAAATAGACACATATCTAAATATGTAAAATGCAAAGTTACAAATAATAGCTCACCTTGAACACAAGAATTAACAATAGGAGATGTAATAAACATTCCCATTTCACATGGAGAAGGAAGATTTGTTATTAATCATAAAGAATATAAAAAACTTATTTCTAATAATCAGGTAGCTTTTGAATATATTGATGAGTCAAATAACCCAAATGGGTCTTATTACAATATAGAAGGTATTATATCAAAATGTGGATTAGTACTCGGTAAAATGGGACATAGTGAAAGATACGGTAAAGATATTTGTAAAAATATCTATGGAAATAAAAAGCAGGATATATTTATGAGTGCTGTTAAATATTTTTTAAGAAATAAAGAAAGGGAAAAATAATTATGGATAAATTATACGAAGGTAAATCAAAAATATGTTATGCAACAGAAAAAAGTAATGAGTTAAAAATGTATTTTAAAAATGATGTTACAGCTTTTAATAGTTTAAAAAAAGCAAGCTACGATTCTAAGGGCATACTTACCGCAAAAATTTCAAATATCATATTTCATTATTTAGAAAAGAATGGTATAAAAACCCATCTGCTAAGAGTTTTAGATGAACAAAATATTTTGGTAAAAAAGTTAAAAATGTTTGATATTGAAATAATAATAAGAAATATAGCTTCAGGAAGTATTACAAAGAAAATTGGAATTAAAGAAGGAACTATTTTCAATAAACCAATATTTGAAATATGTTATAAAAATGATGACTATGGAGATCCTTTAATAAATGATGACCACTGTGTTACTCTTGGTTTAACCAATTCAACACAGTTAGCAGAAATTAAAAAAGTAGCATTAGAAATTAATCAATTACTATGCACATTATTTAAAAAAGTAAGCATAACAGTTGTTGACTTTAAAATTGAGATGGGTATTGATGATGAGAATAATATTTGTTTAGGCGATGAAATAAGCCCTGATACTTGCAGGTTTTGAGATGAAAATAAAAGAAAACTAGATAAGGACTGTTTTAGAGAAGATTTAGATGATATTACTTACATATATAAAATAATATTAGATAAATTAGAAAGCATAAGTATTTAATATGGGGGATGTAATAAAAGAAAAATGTGGTGTTTTTGGTTGCTTTAACATTGAAAATGCACCCTTAATAAACTATTATGGTCTTCATGCCTTGCAACACAGAGGACAAGAGGGTTGTGGAATATTAGGTTATGATAAATTAGAGAACTTTATATTAAAAAAAGGGATGGGGTTAGTTTCTGAAAAGTTTAAAAGTACGGACTTTAAAAATTGAAAAGCAAAAAACTCAATAGGTCATGTTTTATATTCAACGACCGGTGGCTCTATTGAATGTAACGTTCAGCCATTTTATTTCAATATAAAAGATGATAAGTTTGGTTTAGTCCATAATGGTAACTTAACAAATGCTCATATCATAAAAGATAAGATGGAATCAGAAGGAAGTATATTTCAAGCAACAAGTGACTCAGAAATATTGGCACATCTTTATACAAAAAGTAAAGAGACTCAAAGACTTGATAAAATAAAGAGTTCACTAAATGTAATAAGTGGAGCATTTGCTTTTTTACTTTTATTTGAAGATGAGTTATATGCCATACGCGATAGAAATGGTTTGAGACCACTTTCAATTGGTAAATTTAATAATGGTTATGTTGTTGCATCTGAGACTTATGCTTTTGATGTTACTGGCGCAACTTATATTAGAGATGTTAATCCGGGTGAAATCGTTAAAATTAGCAACAAAGGATTAGAAAGCTTCTATTTTTCAAAAAATAATTTTAATAACGTTTGTTCAATGGAGTATATTTATTTTTCTCATCCAAGTAGCAATATTAATAATATAAATGTACATAATTTTAGAGTTGAATCAGGAAAATTATTAGCAGCACAGGAGAATAATTATCCGGGTGATATAGTTATTGGGGTTCCAGACTCTTCAACTTCATCTGCTTTGGGTTATTCCAAACAATCTAAATTACCTTTTGACATTGGATTAATAAAGAATAAATATTCAGGAAGAACATTTATTCAGCCAACAAAAGAACTAAGAGAGATTGGTGTTAGGAATAAACTTTCTGTAATTAAAGATGTTGTAAAAGATAAGAGAGTAATTTTGATTGATGACTCAATTGTAAGGGGTACTACAAGTAAGTACATTGTAAAATTATTAAAAAATAATGGTGCTAAGGAAGTTCACGTCAGAGTAGCTTCCCCACCAATTAAGTACCCAAGTTATTATGGAATTGATATTTCAACATACAAAGAACTAATTGCAGCAAATATGACTATTAATCAAATGATTGAATATATTGGGTGTGATAGTTTAAGTTTTCTAAGCATTGATAATCTTAAGAAATTATTTGCTCCTAATCAAGGATGCTTTGATATTTTTACAGGTGAATACCCTGCTGATATTTATGATTTAAATAAAGGGGAGTAATTATGAGTCAAAACTATAAAAAATCAGGAGTTGACATACACAAAGGTTATGAAGTAGTGAATCGTATAAAAAAAATAGTTAGTGATAAATTGGATACAAAGTTCATAAGTAGCATTGGAAGTTTTGGTTGCTCATATGATTTATCTGAATTGAATTACAAAAAGCCAATATTAGTTTCAGGCACTGATGGTGTGGGCACTAAATTGTTACTAGCAATAGAAGCTAATAATCATAAATCAATAGGAATTGATCTAGTTGCAATGTGTGTAAATGATATTTTAACTTTAGGAGCAAAACCTTTATACTTTCTCGACTACATTGCAATTGACAAAATTGATGTAGACAAAATTGAGGACATAATAATTGGTATTGTACAAGGCTGTTTAGAAAGTGATTGTTCTTTACTTGGTGGCGAAACAGCTGAGATGAAAGATATGTATATAAAAAATCATTATGATTTAGCTGGATTCATAACCGGTTGTGTAGAAAAAGAAAAAATAATAGACTTTAATAATGTTAAGGTAAAAGATAAAATAATTGCAATTCAATCTTCAGGGGTTCATTCAAATGGCTATTCTTTAGTTAGAAAAATATTTTTTAAAGATAATAATTATAAATTTGATCATAAATTTGAGGAACTAGATTGTGATTTAATAACAGAATTATTAAAACCAACAAAAATTTATGCTGATATAATTAATGAAATAATTAATAGTGGAATAAAAGTATCTGCAATGGCAAACATAACCGGAGGCGGTATTATTGAAAACATTCCTAGAGTTATTCCAAAGAATTTATGTGCAAGGATAAACAAAAATAAAATAGAAGTGCCTCCAATTTTTAATATTATGCAATCAATTTCTTCTATAAATGACTATGAAATGTTTAATGTATTTAACATGGGTGTAGGTTTTGTTGTTATAGTCAAAGATCAAGATGAAGCCAGGTTGCTAAAACTTATAAATAATTACAAAAGTTACAAGGCATTTACAATAGGAGAAATTATAAATTATCAGGAAGAAAGGATTGTTATTAATAATGATTAATATAGCGATATTCGCTTCTGGTAATGGTAGTAACTTTCAATCAATAGTAGATGCCTATAAAAATAATAAATTGTTGGTAAGGAAAATAATTTTAGTTGCCAACAAAGAAAATATAAATGCAATTAAAATTGCAAATCAAAACAAAATTAAGAATTATACTTTTATATTGAAAAATTATTCTAGTAAAGTTTCTTATGAGGAAGAGATATTAAAAGTGCTTGAAGAGGAAAAAATTAAATATATTTTTCTAGCCGGATATATGATGCTGATATCATCAGTTTTACTTGAAAGATATAGAAATAGAATATTTAATATTCACCCATCACTTTTACCAAGTTTTAAAGGTAAAAACGCAATAGAAGAAACATTGTCATACGGTACTTATTTATCAGGTTTTACAATCCATCATGTTAACCAAGATGTTGACTCAGGAAAAATAATATTTCAAAAACAAGTTAGGGTATATAAGAATGATACTCCAGAGAAATTACAATTTAGAATACAAAAGCAAGAGCATAAATATTATTGAAAAGTTATAAATAAAATAATTAGAGGAGATGAAGAATAATGAAGTATGCGCTAATATCAGTGTCTGATAAAACAAATTTAATCGAATTTGCGAGAGAACTTACAAGTTTAGATTATAAAATAATTAGCACTGGAGGTACTTATAAATATTTGGTAGAAAACAAGATTGAAGCAGTAATGGTTGAAAGTATAACTGGTTTTCCGGAAATATTAGATGGTAGAGTAAAAACTTTACATCCTCTAATATATGGTGGAATATTATCTATTAGAAGCAACAAGTCTCATTCTAATCAAATTAAGGAACATAATATAAAATCTATTGACATAGTTGCTATTGACCTATATCCATTTCTAAAAACAATACAAAATGATAGTAGTTTACATGAAGATATTGTAGAGAATATTGATATTGGTGGTGTAAGTTTATTAAGGGCCGCAGCAAAAAACTATAAAGATGTTTTAACTATATGTGATATTAATGATTATATGCTTGTTATTGAAAAACTAAAGTCTAATCAAGTAGATAATAGATTTAAATTAACTTTATCTCAAAAAGCATTTGCTCATACTTCTAGTTATGATTCACTGATAAATAATTATATGCTTACCAAGTTGGATAATAATTATATGCCAGAGGTACTTACTATTTCTGTATTAAAAAAAGAAGAGCTAAGATATGGTGAAAATCCACATCAAAAAGCGTATTGGTATACAGATATATTTCATAAGGAAATATCAATAAATAATGGTACACTACTTAATGGCAAACAACTTTCATATAATAATATCTTAGATGCTAATGCCGCTATTGGAATAGTCAAGGACTTAAATAATTATAATTGTATGGTAGGTATAAAACATCTAAATCCATGTGGAGTAGCGATCAAAGGAAATGTCAAGGATTTATGACTAAAGGTTTTGGACAGTGACTCTAAATCAATATTTGGAGGAATAGTGGCTACTAATCAAGTTATTAATAAAGATGTAGCAAAAATTATGAAAGACATTTTTTTAGAAATAATAATTGCTCAGGATTTCGATGAAGATGCTCTTGAGTTACTATCCCAAAAGAAAAATCTGAGATTAGTAAAACTTGATTTTAAAACAGATAATCTAAAAATTAACAAATTTGAATATCATTCAGTGGATCAAGGTCTTCTAATACAAAATAAAGATTCATATAAACATAATATAAAAGATTGAAAAGTTGTTACTAAAAATAAACTATCAGATTTAGAGTTAGAGGAAGCATGATTTGCATACATAATAGTAAAACATGTTAAATCAAACGGGATAGCTTTAACAAAAAACTATCAAACCATTGGAATTGGACCTGGTCAGATGAATAGAATAGGGTCAGCTAAAATAGCTTTAGAACATGCTGGAAAAAAAGCGGATGGTTCAATATTATCAAGTGATGCTTTCTTGCCTTTTAATGATGTTGTTGAACTAGCATCAAGATATAATGTAAAAATAATAATTCAACCAGGTGGTTCAATTAAAGACAAGGAGTCAATTGATTTAGCTAATAAGAAAGGAATAGCGATGATATTTACTAATATCAGACACTTTAAACATTAGTATGAAGATAAATATATTAATTCTTGGAAAAGGTGGAAGAGAGCATGCTCTTGCTAGAAAGTGTAGAACGTCTCAGCTTTGTAATGATATATTTGTAATACCTGGAAATTATGGAATTAGTGATTGTGCCAATGTTTATGAAGATTTTGATTACTTAGATAATGAAAAAATCTTAACCTTTGCTAAAACCCAAAATATTGGGCTTACAATTGTTGGTGATGAATTGTTTCTATCAAATGGAGTTGTAGACTTATTTGAAAAAAATAATTTAAAAATATTTGGACCTACAATGAAAGCTTCCAAAATAGAATCTTCAAAAATATTTGCAAAAAATCTGTTTAAAAAGTATAACATCCCAACAGCTGATTATTTTGCTACAAGAAAAAAAGAAGATGCTCTTGATTATATTAAGAGTTTAAATATATACCCAATTGTAATAAAGAATGATGGTTTGGCTAGTGGTAAGGGAGTGTTTATTGTAAAAACACAAAGTGAAGGAGAAGAAATTATTAAAGACATATTTGATAAAAATATCTTTAATAATAAAAAATGCGGTGTAGTTATTGAAGAGTTTTTAGATGGAAGAGAGTTTAGTTTATTAGCTCTTGTTAACGAAGATGTTTATGTTTCCCTACAACCAGCTAAGGATTATAAAAAAATATTTGATAATGATTTAGGAGATAATACAGGCGGTATGGGTTGTTATACACCTGTCGAATATATCAACCAAAAAATTTTATCAATAAGTAATAAAAATATTATAAGTAAAACTATTAAAGCCCTTAAAAATGAAGGGATAATATATAAAGGTGTATTATACGCTGGGTTAATATTAACTAGAAATAATGAAATAAAGGTAATTGAATTTAATAGCCGTTTTGGTGACCCAGAAACAGAAGTTCTTATGCCTGCGATGAAAAACGATATTATTGAGGTTATACTAAAAATTTTAAATAAGGAGGAACCTACTTTAGAATGACATAAAAAGTATTTCATTGGAGTAACAATAGCAAGTAAAGGTTACCCAAAAAACTTTGAAAAAGGTGTACCATTTACTAATAAGTTGATTTATAATATAGAAAATGTTTACCATATGGGTACAAAATATAATCATGAGAAAAAAGAATTCCAAAGTAATGGTGGAAGGTTAGTTTTTATTTTAGAAAGTCATGAAAATAAAAAAACATGTATAGATAATTTATATAAGAGTATTGACAAACTTGATTTTAGAAGTTTTTATTATAGAAGAGATATCGGAAAATAACTAAAATGAAGTAAAATAAAAATGGTTAAAGAGGCAAAAATGAAGAATATATTTAAAAAAATTACAATATTATTTGGATTTAATACATTAGTATTTACAACTTTTTTGAATGCTTCATACTCAATAAACTCCGAAAACAAAAACTTTGTTAATAATTTTCCTGATACCATAACATCTAATTTAAAGGAAAATAGAAGTTCCAAAAAAACAACTATTTTATCAAATGATTTTTTATGAGCTGGAAAAGCATTACAATATTTTTTGTATAAACATACAACATTTGATGAATATACAGGTACTTTAAAAAAAAGTTTAAATCTTACTTCAGAACAAGAGTTATATTATTTGATGAGTTTATCTTCAAATACAATATTGGTATCATTAAATGGAATGACTTCGTACCAAGATTTTTTCTCACAGGCATTTAGCAAATGACTTAACTATAAGACAGTTAAAGAAAACTTAACTTGAGAACTTTTAAATTATTTCTTCACTAATTTATATACTAATTTAAAAATAAAATTAGCAGGTCAAGATAGTTTTGATAAGACTAAAGAAATAATTGATCGTGACTTTGATTCTAATTCAAAGTGCCTTATATATTCATTTACATTTAATTCTTTAGAAAATCAAAATTTATTAACTTCAAGAGATTTATTTTATGATAGTGAGAATTTTGGAATTGCAAATAGTGATTCAAGTTATCTTCCTTATGCACAAAACTTATTGATTAGCTCATACAAGTTTGCCTTAAGTAATGGTGATTTAAGGATAAATAATAAGATTACTAGCATGAAAAGTCTTGCTGATAAAATAGTTATTTCAAATTATTGCAATGGAAAAATGGATGATTGTTTAGTAAAGTATGAAAAATTAAAAACATGAAATAATTCTAATTATATAAAAGCATCAGATGAATCCATAAGTAAATTTCAAATTTTCTTATCACAGAATATAAAGTTTAAAAATTTTGATGAATTAGATAAATATTATTCAGATATAACCCATAATAGGAGAAAGAATCCCGGAGCTAATATTACTTTGAGTATTGTAATGAAGGAATTAGCGAAAGTATATAAATGATCAGAGGAAAGGTTAGAAAATTTAAAAAATACCATTCTAAATATTTTTAATATATGTTATAAACTTACATTCCTTAGTAATAATATAGATGATTTTTCATATGCTATTATTGGGATGATATTTACACCAGATGAAAAATTATTATTAAGTGGTGAGCAAGAAAGTGATGTTGAATCTTATACAGGTTATTCTTTTATTAAAAGTAGATTTAATGGAATTTATGAATCAGCTGGTTATTGTTACTTAATTTTTGCAATAAATTATATTGATAGTAATAATGCAGAAGCATACTCAACAAATTATAAAATAGGAAAAGAAAGTAATCCAAGTCCTTATGTTAATTTTAATAAAGAGTTCGGGAAAGTACTTGATTCATATTTAGGAAGAACCAAAGAAGGAGCGAACTATTTAATTCAATCATACCCAGAAACTTCTTTTAAAATGAATAATTCCGTACTTTATAAAGGTAAGATTATTGGATGGAATGAACATTCTGGTGAAGTTGCTCAGTCAGTGACAAAAAATATTTTATTGGCAATATACTTATTTATAACATTTTTATCAATAGTTTTTATAATCATAATATTAGCTATTTCAGTTCCTTACTTTGTTAAAAGATATAAAAACAGAGATAAAACAGCTTTTAAAAAATAAAACATTTTTTAAAAGTTTTTTTGTATCTATTATAAAAAATGTTTTATTTCTAGGTGTTATATTATATAATCTAACTTGGTAAAGAGGTGATAATCAATGATAGTTCCGCTCGATAATTCTGATTTACATTCCAGTAGGAATATTTTTGGTTATTTAACCTATAAAAATAATCAATTGAAAATTTAATATAGATTGGAGAGATTATGAAAATAATAAAAAAAGTAAAAAAAGAACAAACTCTCTCAAATTATGTTAAATTAGATCATTTAGAATTACTTAAAAAAATTGACTCAACTCAGTTTGGATTAACTGATGATAAAGTAGAAGAAAATAGATTAAAATACGGTTCAAACAAACTTAAAGAAAAAAGATTAAACGTATTCTTAACTTTTACTAAATCATTTTTAAGTCCATTTAATATTATTCTAATAATAATTGATGCATTTAGTTTCTACTCATATTTAAGTGAAGATGGTGATCGCTTTGATTTAATTGGAGCGTTACTAGTTTTATTTATGATTTTACTAAGTGGTACTATATATTTTGTACAAGAGATTAGATCACACTTAGTCATAAAAAAAATGCTAATAGAAAGTAGACAACAATCAAAAATTATTAGAGGAGTAAATTTTAACTTTAAATCAATAGATAATGCAAACTCTATCAAACTAATCAAAGAAGCAGAACTCGTAGAAAACGATGAAATAGTTTATGGAGATTTAGTATACTTTTCAAATGGAGACCTTGTTCCTGCTGATACAAGAATTGTTTGATCAAATAATCTATACTTAAACCAATCTTCGTTGACAGGTGAATCATTCCCTGTTCAAAAAAAAGATAAGCATTCACTAGAGAAAAACGACTATTTGGAGTACGAAAATATTTGTTATACTGGTACAGAGGTGGTTTCTGGTAGTGGATTAGGAATAGTTGTTGCAACAGGTGAGAATACATACTTCTCATTAATTGATAAAAAAGTTAAAGAAAAAAGACCAAAAAGCTCATTTGAAAAAGGTATTAAAAAAGTAATTCTATTTTTAATAGCATTTATGCTAGCAGTAACTCCAATTGTCTTTGCGGTTTACGCACTAAGACCAGGTGAAATTGATAATAAATGATTTAATGCAACATTATTTGCAGTAGCAGTAGCAGTTGGGTTAACCCCTGAGATGCTCCCAATAATAGTAACCTCTAACCTTTCAAGAGGCTATTCTAAAATTAAAAAAAATAATGTAATTGTAAAAAATTTAAATGCAGTTCAAAATATTGGTGCAATTGATATACTTTGTACTGATAAAACAGGAACAATTACAAGTGGTGAGATATCACTCGACAAAACTTTGACATTTACAAATCAAAAATCTGAGGAAAATATAGAAAAAATCTTATATTTAAATAGTTATTTTCAATCTGGGTTTCAAAACCCGATTGATCAAGCAGTATTATTAAGTAAAAAGATTAAAAAACCGTCTCTGGATGGTTATCAAAAAGAATGAGAAGTTCCTTTTGATTTTAAAAGAAAAATATTATCTGTAATTTTAACAAAAGATGAACAAAAAGAAATCTTTACTAAGGGTGCAGTTGAAGAAATCTTAAAAGTTTGTAACAGAATTTCAATAAATGGAGAAATTAAGGAAATAACAAAAGAACACAAAGAGAAAATCATCTCAAAAAGTCATGAATTAAACTCTGATGGATTTAGAGTTATTGGAATTGCGCATAACGTTTTAGAAGACGAAGACATTGAAGATGACTTAGTATTTTATGGTTATGCTACTTTCTATGATGAACCAAAGAAAACATCAAAAGAAATTATAAAAAAATTAGAAATTAAAGGAATAACAACCAAAGTCTTAACCGGAGATAGCGAAGTTATAACAAGATCAATTTGTAAAAACGTTGATTTTAGTATTACAAAACTATATACCGGTAAACAAATTGAAGAGATGAGTGAAGAGAACTTACACAAGGCAGTAAAAGAAGCTAATGTATTTGTAAAATTAAGTCCGCTTCATAAAACAACTATTATTGAAACTTTAAAAAAACAAGGTCATGTTGTTGGTTTTATGGGTGATGGAATTAATGATGCTCCAGTACTTAGAGAATCAGATATAGCGATATCATTTAGTGATGCATCGAATATTGCACAAGAAGCCGCTGATATGATCATAATGGGTGAGTCGTTAATGGCAATTGACTCAGCTGTTACGGAAGGAAGATATAGTTTAGCAAATATTCTAAAATATATAAAAGTAACGATAGCTTCTAACTTTGGTAACGTATTAAGTGTCTTGGTTGCGTTATTTTTAACTACTGTTGAACCAATGCAACCATTGCATTTATTATTACAAAATCTTCTTTATGATATTGTAATGTTTGCTTTCATATTCGATAAAGTTGATAAGAAGTTTTTAGAAAAACCAAGGCCATTTACAACCAAAAATATGATATGGTTTGCTTTAATTAATGGACCAGTAAGCTCAATATTTGATATATCAACATTTATTGTTTTATTGTATGCATTCCAATCAAAAGTTGGAGTAATTCCCGGTATTTCAAATTCGGATAATCTTCTTTTCGAAAACTCAAAAGAAATGTTTAACGCGAGTTGATTTCTTGTTGGTTTAATGACCCAAACAGCTGTAATGCAAATGTATAGAACTGAAAAAATACCATTTATACAATCAAGAGCAGCGTGGCAAGTTAATGTTTCAACATTATTTGTGTGTTCAATGGCAATAATTATTCCATACACACCAATTAATGCAACAGTTAAAATGGCTACGCCACCACTTGAGTTTATGCCAATTGGAATTGGTTTTGTATTACTATACATTTGTATGGCTCAGACTGTAAAAATAGGTTACATAAAGTTGTTCAAAGAATGATTATAAATTCAAACTAGTGTATAACTAGTTTTTCTTTTATAAATTACGATTATAATATGAAAGATAATTTATTTAAAGAATGTATAATAGAAATATAATATTTTATATTCTAAATTAGAAAGGTAAAAATGGAATACTCACATAAATTAATTGAAAAGAAATGACAAAAATTCTGAGACGAAAAAAATACTTTTAAAACTACCGATGTAAATGAAAAAAAAGCTTATATTTTAGATATGTTTCCTTATCCTAGCGGGGCTGGTTTACATGTAGGACACCCAAAAGGATATACAGCTACAGATGTTTTTGCAAGGATGAGAAAAGCACAAGGTTATGATGTTTTACACCCAATAGGTTGAGATGCATTTGGTCTGCCAGCTGAGCAATACGCTTTAAAAACTGGAAATGACCCAAGGGAGTTTACTGAAAAAAATATAATAGTATTTAGAGAACAATTAAAAAAACTAGGTTTTAGCTTTGATTATAATAAAGAAGTGAACACAAGTAATCCTAACTATTATAAAATTACACAATGAATATTCCAACAGTTGTATAAAAAAAACTTAGCAGAAGTGCGTGAAGCAAATGTAAATTGATGTGAAGGTTTAGGAACTGTATTAGCAAATGAAGAAGTAATAAATGTTGATGGTAAAATGGTATCAGATATTGGTGGATTTGAAGTTGTAAAAAAACCGATGAAGCAGTGAGTGCTTAAAATAACTCATTATGCAGATAGATTATTAGAAGGACTAGAAGGACTAGATTGACCAAACTCAGTTAAGGAATTACAAAAAAACTGAATTGGAAAATCAGAAGGTCTAATAATTAAGTTTGATGTTTTAGATAAAGAATTAGAGATACCTGTATTTACAACAAGACCAGATACTATTTATGGAGTTACTTACCTAGTATTGGCACCAGAAAATAAACTTGTATTTAAACTAGCAAAAGACGAATATAAAAATAGTATTGAGAATTATATACAAGAAGCAAGTAAGAAAACTGATATTGATAGACAAGACGATTCAAAAGAAAAGTCTGGTTTATTTACTGGTTCTTATGTATTAAATCCAATAACCAATGAAAAAATTCCTGTTTGAATATCTGATTATGTTTTAAATGATTATGGTACTGGTGCAGTTATGGCTGTTCCTGCTCACGATGGTAGGGATTGAAAGTTTGCACAAAAGTATGAATTACCTATAAAATTTGTATTAAAATCAAAAGATATATCAAAAGCATTTGTTGGTGAAAGTGAATACATTAATTCTGAATTATTAATTAGTGTTAAAAATAAATCTGAAGCCATTAAAATAGTTGCAGATAAATTAATTGAATTAAATAAGGCTGAGCATAAAATAAATTACAAATTAAGAGATTGGTTATTCTCACGACAAAGATTTTATGGAGAGCCATTTCCCATTATTTTTACTAGTGATGGTAATATATCATTAATTGATGAAAATGATCTACCATTAGAATTACCTAAGACTGATTACATTAAACCTTCAAACTCAGGAGAATCTCCTCTTGCTAACATTGATAGTTGGGTAAACACAATGTACAAAGGTAATAAAGTGAAAAGAGAAACAAATACTATGCCTCAATGAGCAGGTTCTTGTTGATATTATTTAGCTTATATACTTACTAAGACACCTAATAACTTAATTGATATAACAAGCGAAGAAGCAATGAACTTATTCAAAAAATGATTACCAGTAGATTTATATATTGGTGGTCAAGAACACGCTGTGCTTCATTTATTATATGCAAGATTTTGACATCAAGTATTATTTGATATTGGAGTTGTTCCTGTGCCTGAACCATTTCAAAGATTAATAAATCAAGGAATGATTTTAGCAGATAATGGTGAAAAAATGAGTAAATCAAAAGGGAATGTAATTAATCCTGATGAAATAATCGAATCGCATGGGGCGGATACATTAAGACTTTATGAGCTATTTATGGGTCCACTAGAAGCATCTCTACCTTGAAGTTACAAAGGTTTAGATGGAGCAAGAAAATGAATTGACAGAGTGTATAGAATGATTGATAATTATGAACTTGTAAATGATAACAACTCAAGTTTAGACTTTGTATTTAATGATGTTGTAATGAAGGTGACAAATATGATTGAAGATTGCAAGTTTAATACTGCTATATCTCAATTAATGGTATTTGTAAATGCAGTTTATAAAGAGGGACAAAAAATATTTAGAAAATATATAGAAGACTTCTTAGTAATGTTTTCATTGTTTTGCCCTCATATAGCTGAAGAATTATGAGAAAAAATAGGAAATAAAGCAAGTATTTATAATGCTAAATGGCCCGTTTTCGACAAAACTAAGTTAGTTGTTAATGTGGCAACTATTGCAATTCAAGTAAATGGAAAATTAAGAGGCACTATAGAATTAGAAATAGACACAAATCCTGATTTAGTAAAAGAAAGTGCCAAACAACTAATTTCAAGTTATTTGGAAGGCAAAGAAATTATAAAAGAGATTGTTGTACCAAATAAAATAGTTAATTTTGTTATTAAATAATAAAAAGTACTGAGAAGTACTTTTTTATTTGATTTTAAATGCTTGTCATAATACTTTGTAATCAAGTTTAATTTGTTATAATTAAAATAACTTTACATGATTGGATGTGTCAAATGTGCCAAGTATAATAAAAAATGAAGAAAATAAAGAATTAATATTTGATTTCTCATTTATGCAGAATGTGAAATTCAAAGATAATTTATTAGGACTAGATAACATAGTGGTACAGTTAGAAATAAGTGGTGTAAATACATACAATGAGTTTTTAAACTTCTTGAAGCAATCACTGGTAAAAAAAAGTTTTATTTGTTTAATAGACAATAAAACCAGAGTTATATCAAAAAAAGACTCATTAAAGGAAACGTATGATGGAATAATAAGACTTGAGCTTGATACACATAATCAATCTTTTTTTAAGAAAGGAACTTATCTAGGGTTTTTTGTAAATATAGATCCAAAAGATGCTACATTAACTGTTGCCTCAATATTTATCACTAGATTAAAACCTATAGCACAAGAATTTGAAACTACAATTGATGAAACAACAATTTTTGTACTTAGACACAAAAATCAAGTGCCAGTTGATGAAGTATTAAGAAGAAATATATTAAATTCAAGTACATTACTAAGCATTGGAAAACTTTTATCAACATTTGAAGAAGAGAAATACAAGTGATTAAATTATTTAGATTTTTGTGAAGATTTATTAAAACTTCAGAGAAAAAATTCGTTGCCTTTTCTTGGCGCAGTAACAAATAATGTTATTAAAATAGACAAAATTTTATATACAAATGATTTGCAAGACTTTGTCCTTAACAATTATAAGACAAAAAGTTTTATATTTTTAAAACAAGAAGCAGTAAGTGTTTTATCATCGCTTAATATTAATTTTGACCAAACCAAAGTTGTTACCTTTGATGTATTATCAGATAATATTAATAAGATTAATAAATTAAAAAAAACACAAGATTTGTATGTTTTGCCATTATCCTATAATGAAAATATTTTGAATACACATAATCTTTTGGAAAATATTGAAACGTTATTTGATTTTGATTTAATAAATCAAAGTGATCAAAACCGAATTGTACCACTACAATTGATGATAGGAATATCCCAAGAAGAAGTATCTCTTAAAAACTATTGAAAGCTTAATAAAGATATAGTTCTTGGTGGAGAATTGATATTTAATAAATACATTTCTAAGTATCCTACAGAAATGGATGATTATAAAGTTTATAAAATGAGTTATGAATTAAGTCAAGAAGTAGAATTAGATTTTTTTAATATAAAAAACAATATAGATTATTTGAACTCAGGATATATATCATATTTAGGATTTGGAGATGATGTTTTGATTGAAAGATCAAGACAAGTTTTAAAAAGAATATCTGATGGTAATACAAAGAATCCTTATTTAATTAACTATTTATTTAATACAAAGTTAATATCACTATCAGAAAGTAGTGATGAAGAGGTTATTGATGATAAAGATTTCTATTTTAAGTTAAATAAAGAACAAAAAGATGCTGTTTGCAAAGCTGTAAATACAAAAGATGTTTTTATTTTACAAGGTCCGCCAGGAACAGGTAAAACACAAGTTATTTGTGAAATTATATACCAACTTTCTAAAGAAGAAAAAAAAATATTATTATCTAGTCAAAATCATGAAGCTATTAAAAATGTTGTAGATAGATTGCCAATCGATCCAAACATTAACAGAGTTAGATTAGTTAATCAATTAAATACTAAATCATCAGCTGCTAATAATTTTTCTCCTGAAAGAGTTGTGTATAACTATTATAGATCAATTGCCAAAAAAATGTTTGATGATATAAATAATAGCAATTCATCTCTTAAAGAGTTTAGTTTTATAAAACAAAAATTAGAGAGTCTTATAATTTTAGAAAAAAGTTTTCATAAAGACAATAAAGAAATAAGAGAACTAAAAAAAGAGCTAAGTGTTATTAATGATAAGATTAAAGAGATTAACCTAACGACTCTTGATTATAAAAAACTTATCAATACTCTGAAAGAAGATTTATTTACTATTGAGAACTTAATATACTCATTAGAGGAAAAAAGTTTTGATAGTGTTGTTTCTTTTTCTGAGAACCTAGTTTCATTTTTTGATAAGCATTTTAAGTTAGAACTTAAAAATTTTATTCTTAAGTATACAGATATTGATTATAGTCTTAATGATAATAACTACTACAATCTTTTAACTTTGATAAATAAAGAAGTATTTGAAAAGAGCGAACTTTTTAAAAGTATTAAACAATCAAAAATCTTAATACAAAGTTATAAGAAAACATTTGAAGTAGAGTTGCTTAAAAATGAAGAAAGTAGATTAAATGGTCTTTTCCAAATAGTAAATAATGATTTAGTATTTAAGGAATTAATAACATTATATGACAATATAATAGATGAACTTAAAATTGAAAAAATAAGACTTCAAGCAAATATGGAAACATATAAAAACCAAGAACAAATAAATAAAGATAGTGAGTTATTAGAGATTGAAAAAAATAAAGTTTTAGTTAAAATAAATAAAATTAATGACTCATTAAATACAAATACAAAAGACTTACGAGATTTAATTAAGTTTGTGAATAAAAAGTTTAATCTTAACTTAGGTGTAACTGATATAGACTTAGACTTAGTTATTAAAGCTGAGTTGGATAAAATAGAAAAAAACTTATTAGATAGTAAGAATAGATTTGAAAATAATTCTAGCTTGTACAAAAGTATTATTAATTATTTAAAAGAAAATTATTTAATAGATGATAATTTTGATAAAGATTTACCAACCAATAAATTTACATCACAAATGTATGTCGAAGGTAAAAAGTATACACAAACAATTATAAATAGC
Source organism: Spiroplasma corruscae (assembly GCF_002237575.1). Lineage (NCBI taxonomy): Bacteria > Bacillati > Mycoplasmatota > Mollicutes > Entomoplasmatales > Spiroplasmataceae > Spiroplasma > Spiroplasma corruscae. Next base: position 1,053,765 of record NZ_CP022535.1, on the reverse strand, counting down.
TTAATAAATATTTATGCAATGACTCTTACATCTTCAAATATCTTTAGATATAAAAAAGATCAAACAGCAAAAAAAATTGGACTAGAAGAAATAAATGTTAAAACACTTGATGTTGATGTTGTTATAATAGATGAAGCGTCAAAAGCAACACTATTAGAAATATTAATGCCACTAGTTTACGGTAAAAGTTTAATTCTTGTTGGAGATTATAGACAGTTACCTCCAATTTTAAAACTTAAATCAAGTCATGTTGATGAAGTTAATAAATATTTTAACAAAGATTATAGTTACATAGATTTAAATAATCTATTAAATGAATCCATTTTTAAAAAGTTAATTAGTGCAAATAATAATTCTATAACTACAATGTTAAGAACTCAATACAGAAGTCACAAACAAATAATGGAGGTAGTAAATAAATTCTACGAAAATAATCTTAATGTCGATGAAGGTGTAAGTGAAATTAAAAAGCATGATTTAGTAATAAAAAATGCATTTGAAAACTCTATTATTGATTCAAGGAGTTCTGTTTATTGAATAGATTCATCTTATGATATTAATAACAATATATTCTACGAACAAAGCGAAGAATATTCTACTAGTCTATTTAATGAGTTAGAAATTGAAATTACTAAAAGTCTATTAAAAAAGATTGATAAGAGTTTAGAAAAACAAAATAAGTTAAAAAAACCGTCTATTGCCGTTATTAGTTTTTATTCATTACAAGTAAATAAATTAAATAGAATAATAAAAAAAAGTCTATTCAAAAATTTTGATCTCGTAATAAACACAGTTGATGATTTTCAAGGTAAAGAAGCCGATTATGTAATTGTAAACCTTGTAAGAAACGCTGAAAAAATTTCAGTAACTAAAGGTAGAGAGTTTTTAAAAAAATATGAAAGAATTAACGTTGCATTCTCAAGGGCTAGAGAGTTGCTAATTATAGTTGGTGCAGAAAGAATGGTTAAAGATGTAATGGTTAAAATACCAACTATAGCAAATCCAGATGTTACAAATAGCCAAGAAGTATATACGGATATAATAAATTTACTTGACTATAGAAATTGTTTTTTTAAGTCAAAAGACGTAATAGGAGATTAAAGTATGATTTTTGATAGAGTTGAGATATTATACGAGAAATTTTTCTTAGCTATAAAAATAAAGTTTTCCGAAACTAGAAAACCAACTTTTGTAGAATTTTTAATTCTTTCCATTTTACTTGAGTATAAAGATGATAGAAAGACTTTAAAAGAAATTTTAGAAGTAGATTTCAACATTAAAAATCAAATATTATTTGAAAAAGCACTAAGAGACTTAATCTCTTTTCAAATAATAAAGTTTAAAGAATTAACTTTATCTGTAGGGGAATCTAACATTAGTTTATCTATAAATAATTTTATTATCAAAGATGATATTAGAAAAAGCTTTAATAGTGAGTCTTTCGTGATATCAAATAGCAATAAGTTGTATGATATTAAGTATTTTTTTGACCCAATAACTAAAGAACCAGAACTTACTAAAGAAATAAACTGAGTTAGAAAGTTACCAAAAGTTAAACTGAGTTACAAGTTAAAACAAAACCTGATAAATAAATCTTTCTTTAGTAAAGAAAAAATATATGAAACTGTAATAAGTTTTATAAAAAATAATAATGATGTCATCGGTAATAACCCAAATGTTTTAGATATATTAACAATGGAGCAACAAGATATTAGTAGCTTTGGAAATATAGAAAAATTAATAAAGAAAGAAAATATTGCGTGTGAGTCTTCTGTTGAGTTTTATACAGATGGTTCATTTAAAATAAGAGTAAATAATAATGATCTTGAAATAATGTTTAATAGTGATAAAGAATTAAAGTATGAATTTATAAAAACAATTCTAAAACAATACAATCAAAGTTTAGATAATGTATTTATGTTAAATGATATTAATAACAAAAATAATTTTTATAAAGAAGTTGATTTATTATCAAACATAAACGTAAACTCAAATTGAAATTTACTTCTTGTTAATGATCAACATATTCTATCGCATGAAGATTTATTAAAAAACAACGATTTATTTAAAAACATGGAATACATAATTTTTTACAATTCAAAAAGAAATAGTAACGATGTTATTCGCAAAAATAATAAAATATTTTATTATGTTGGAGCACTAAATAGTGATTTTTTAAAAGAAACAACTTTTACTTATTTAAGTAACGAGGATAAAATTAAATCTTTTTTAGTTTCAAAAATATATTTAGATAAATTAGAAACTAGTTTTCCTGTAACATATCTTGCAAAGGTTAAAGAACTTAATATTCACAATGTGTTAGAAAATTACTTTATAGAGTTGGAAAATATATTTTATAACAACTTAATCAGTCAAGATTATTTAATATCTGAGTTATATTTTAAGTTGCTAGATAGATTTGGATTAATTGATAAGGCTAAAAACAGTATAATAAAATTTATATCTGAGTCAAATAATTTAGTTGATGATTTTAATAGTTTTAAAAGTTATATTAAGAAATCAAAAAACATTGAACTTCAAAGAATTGTAAAAGATATAACTCCTAAAGCGCTTGCTATTTGTTTAAGTAAGCACGACGATGATAAAAAATTATCTCTTATAAGTAAAATTGATATTAATAGTAAAACAAGTATTTTAAAGATAATTGAATCTATAGAAATGAAATTAGATATAAATCTAACATATAAACTAATTGATTATTTGTTCACAAAAGGTATTGATGGTTGAGAGTTAAATATAAATGATTGTTTAAATATATTATTAAATTATTTTAAAAATAATTTAAGGGAAAATAACTTTGATGAAAATAAGTACAAAAATTCTGAATCCTACATTAGTCATTCTAGAACTCTTAATATGATCGCAACAATGATTAAATATTTGTATAAGGAAAATTTTGCACTTGCAGAAGACATTTATTATGAATTTATAGATAATTTTTATAATATTTTAAATAATTATTTAGTAATAAATAAAAAGTATATAGATTATTTAGAAGTATTTGCAGAGATACTAAAAGAATTTTATAAAGATATGTTTAATTATCAAGTTAGTTATTTTAGTACATTAGACAAGAATCAAATAAAGTATAAAATATTTTATATAGCTGCTAATTATATTGGCAAGTTGGAAAAAAAATTAAATGATCATTTGAAAACGTGAGATGAGTCAACTCCAGTAGAGATAAAATTTTTCTTGTTGAAATTAAAGGATAAAGAAAGTTTAGAAACACAACAACTCATAATTAACAATGAGAGTAAATTAAAAAAAGCACTTAAAATAATATTTGGTACAAAATTTGATTATAAACCAAGTATTCTTTCAGAAATAAGAAAAGAGTTAGGAGAAGTTTAGTATGAGCATGACCGCAGAAGAAATTCTACTTAATTGTGAAAAACATTTTAGCTTTATTGCAACAGAAATTGAATCTTTAATAGTTTATATAAAAAATTTATTAGCAAATTGTAAGAGAATTGATAATTCAAAATTTTATGAAGATAAAATTTTATCGCTGATAGATAAATTAGTTAAGCAAAAAGAAGATTTTAAAAAAAATACTATTGACCGTGAGATGAATAAAGATACACATATAGCTATTGAGACATACAACGAAATTCAAAAATATGCAGAAGGAACAAGAGATTTACTTGCCGAACTGAAGTTAGAAGCATTCTCCTTAAAAAGAGATATTGTATCAAAAGAACAAGATATGATTTTTCAGTCTTTAAATATTAATAAACTGAACAATCTTAAAGAACTTGAACATAAACTTATGATTTCTTATGAACAAGATACAGATAAATTGTTTATCAAAAACTTCTTTGAAGATAAAAAAGAAGTTTTAATTAATTTAAACAACGAAGAAGTTATAAGTTTATTAAAAAAATCTATGGTTCAAGAAAATGATTATAGTAAAGTAATCGAAAAAGAAATTATTTCATCAGCAATAGAAATATACAAGAATGATATTGAGACAATTAATATCTTAAAAGAAGAAATGAAAAATGTACTTGAAAAATCTAACTCAAGAGATACTTTGTTAAGATTTTATAAAAACTTTTTAAAACGAGCAGAAAATGAAAGTATTAGAAGAGATAACATTACTAAAATAATAAAAGCTGTTACTGATATAGGATATATAGTTAATGAAAATGATATAAGAAAAATAAAAGAAAAAAACATAGTAGTTATACATGCCACAAATAAAGATGGTAAGACAGCTGATTTTGCTGTTAAGTTTGATGGTAGTTTGATTTATAATTGAGAAGGTTTTGAAGAACACGAACATGATGAAGATGCTAAAGCATTTTTGAAAAAGTTAAGAGAGTATAATATATTACATAGTGATGAATATAAAAAAGTCTATAGAGAACCTAATTTTATTAAAGAAGCTAAATTGAAAGTTAAACAAAAACAAGATAAAAAAGAAAAGTAGGTAAAATATGAGTACTCAAAAACAATTAACACAGTTAAAAAACTTAGTAGGAATTAAAAAAGCCATTATCTTAGAAGGTAATGTCGACGATATATTTGAGTTTGATAATAGTTATATTTCTATTCAAGAATGTATATTCAAAATATTTGATGCAAAAAATTTAAGTGATAAATATATTTATGATCAAAATATTGGTATAAAAGGTAAAAAATTACAAAGCTTATTAATGAGTAATGAGTCAAGTGGTAATGGCGTGGTAGATGATTATCAAGAACTTTTTGGTGAATCAGGAGAAAAAAATGAAGATGAACTTCACTTAAAAAAACCTACTGATTTTTTTAATATTCTTTGCAAAAATTTGAATAGAGAAGATGAAAAAAAGATTGGATTTATTATAGACTACTCTGATTTTGTTTTTAGTGATCAAACTCTCGAAGTTGATGATAGAAAGGCTTTAACGGAGTTTAGTAAATCTTTGAAAGAAACTAACTTTAAATTATCTAAGGTAGATGAATTAAGTAGTTGTGTAATTTTTATCACTAAAAAAATTAATCAGTTACCTCCAAGTTTATATTTAGATAATCCAGAAATATCAATTATAACTTTGCCTAAACCAAGTAGAGACGAAAGAAAAAGGTTTTTGACAATTGTTAAAAGTTTAATAAGAGTAACTGATATTTCAACAGAGTTTGAGAATATTATCGATGCAACAGAAGGTTGAACAATAATAGAACTTTCACATTTTGTTAAATTTTCTTGCAACTTTGAAGTTTCATTGGAGTTTAACAAGCTGTTTAATATTTATAGCTTTGGTGAAAAGACTTCACCTTGAGAAGAACTAAGCTATGAAAAAATGTTGAATATAAAAAAAGAACTATTAGATAAAGTTATAGGGCAAAATGAAGCTGTAAATAAGGTTGCAAAAGTTATTTATAAAGCATTCACAGGTCTAAGTGGTATTACCTATTCATCAAAAAGAAGTAAACCAAAAGGTACTTTATTCTTTGTCGGTCCAACTGGAACAGGAAAAACAGAGTTAGCAAAAGCTATTACAAAATTTTTATTTAATGATGAGTCAAATTTAATTAGATTTGATATGTCTGAGTATGGACAAGAAAACTCTGATCAAAAACTTATTGGAGCACCTCCTGGATATGTAGGATTCGAAGGTGGTGGACAGTTAACCAATGCTATAAAAGAGAAACCTTTCTCAGTACTTTTATTTGATGAAATTGAAAAAGCAAGTCCAAAAATATTTGATAAATTTTTACAAATATTAGAAGACGGTAGATTGACAGATAACACGGGTCAAACAATTAGTTTTAGTGAAACTTTTATAATATTTACTTCGAATATTGGTGCTTCTGAAGTAATGCCAGACTTAGAACCTCAAGAAGTTCATAATCAGTTTATTAAAAAAGTACAAGATCACTTTACATACGAATTAAACAGACCGGAACTACTTGGTAGATTTGGAAATAATATTATACCTTTTAATTTCATAAGAGACATAGAATTAAAAGGTAAAATCGTAAAACAAAAACTACAACCTTTAAAAGCTGCTATTTATGAGAAGTATGGTTGTGATTTTAGTATTGATTTAAATAATAAAGATATATTAAATATCCTATTAAAAAACGCTGATGATAGAAGAGGTGGAAGAGATGTATTGAACTCAATAGAAACTAATCTTGTAGATAGACTGTCTGAATATATTTTTAAGAATTTAACAATACTAAAACCGGGGTCAAAAATTCAGGCAATAATATTGGATAACCATTTGGAGTTTAATTTAGTTGGCTAGTTTAAATATAGCAAAATTTCTTTTATGTAGTGAGATTGAAGGACCGGGTAATAGATTTGTCATTTGATTACAAGGATGTAATATAAATTGTAAAAATTGCTCAAATCAAGAACTTTTACCTTTTGAAAAAAAGATATTTGTATCTGTTGATATTCTTATAGAAAGAATTTTATATGCAAAAAATAAATATAATATTGAGGGTATAACGCTACTTGGTGGAGAACCATTTATGCAACCAGACGGAATTGAAGAGCTATCCAAGTGATGTAAAGAAAACAACTTAACTGTAATTTGTTTTACTGGTTATTTATATGAAAAGTTACTAATAGATTATAAAAGCATAATAAGTTACATGGACATAATTATTGACGGCCCATTTATTTTTAAACAACTAGATTATAAAAGAAGATTGATAGGAAGCAAAAACCAGAGAGTAATAAAGGTCAGTGATTATTATAAAGATAATGATTATTTTGAAAAGCCATATAGTGAAATTGAAATACAAATATACAAAAACAGACTATCAATAAACGGTGATGGCAAAATATTTGATGATGAGAAAGGTAAGTTTATTTTCAAACTTAATTAGAAATATGAGTAAAGTATTAGAACTTATTATAGAGCGAAGATCAATAAAAAACTTTAATAAAAATTTTAAAATTAGCAGTAAAGATATTATTAAAATTTTTGAAACCATTAGAATGTCACCAACATCATTTAATTTACAGCCTTTCAAGGTCTATTACGTAAGTAATATTGATATTAGAGAAGAACTTTCTCCAATTTGCTGGAATCAAGATTCAATAACTAGTTCGAGTGGATTATTAGTATGAACAGTAAATAAAGAAGATTATTTAAGAAATTATTATATAAAGAATCAAATAAGATGACTTGCAGATGGTAATGATAATAGAATAGAAAGAGTTACAAATGGTTTAAAAATAGTTGTTGATGATCGAAAAATCAGATACGAGGAGTGAGCTATTAGACAATGCTATATTACATTAGGATGCATTATGCCAGTTATAAAAGAATTAGATTTAGACTCATGTCCTATCGAAGGATTTCTAACTGATAAAGTAAATGATGTATTTAATAAGCATAAAGTATATAATTCAAAGAATGAGACTATTGCACTAGTTTGTGCAATTGGAAAAAGATTAGAAGAACAGAATACTAACTTTTTAAAAAATAAAAAAAGACTCCCGATGGAAGACTTATTTAAAACTATTTAGAGTTATTTTTATGATAGTAATTTTTATATAGTTTGTATACATTCTCTATCAAACAAGCAATTGTCATTGGGCCGACTCCACCAGGAACAGGAGTTATGTATTTAACAATTTTAGAGACTTTTTCAAAGTCAACATCACCACAATATATACCATTAACAAAGTTAGCGCCTACATCAATCACAGTCATATTTTTATGCACAAATTTTCTAGTTATAAGTTTTGAACTACCAGCTGCACTAATTAATATGTCGGCTCTTTTACAAACCTTAGCTAAATTTTTTGTTTTTTTGTTACATATGGTCACAGTTGCTTCTCTATTTATTAGCATTGTTGCAAGAGGTTTACCAACAATATTGCTTCTTCCAACTATGGTTACATTAGATCCGACTAAATTAATGTTTTCTGATTCTAATAGTTTTACAATTCCATTAGGCGTTGCTGGATAAATTTGTGTGTTATCTAGTAGGACATTACCAAGTGTTTGTGGATTAAATCCGTCAGCATCTTTTGTAACATCAATCAAATTATTAATAAATTTTTCATCAATGTGACTTGGGAGAGGTAATTGCACAAGAATGCCATCAACATTTTTATCTTTATTAAGACTTAAAATAGTTTTTTCTAACTCATTTACTTTTATATTATTATCAAATTTTAAGACCTCTGCATCAATCCCAACACTTTTACAAGAGTTTAGTTTGTTTTTTATATATTTATTACTAGCAGGATTGTTACCTATTTGTAAAATAGTTAATTTTGGTGCCCTAACACCTTTATTTTGGGCTATACTAATTTTAAGATGTGAATTTAATTTTTGAGATAGCAACTTTCCGTCTATTATCTTAGCACTCATAAATTAATTCCTTTCTATAGATTACAAAGGTGATTATAATGGAAAAAATAATGGAAGTTTTACAAAGTTTTAATTTAAAAGAATCTGATTATAACTTGTATGGGAAGAATATTGCAAAAGTCAATGCAAGTAATATTAAAGTTAATAAAAAAGGAAAATTGATACTTATGACATCAATTAATCCTACACCAGCTGGCGAAGGCAAAACAACAACGGCAATAGGCTTATCTGATGGATTAAATTTGATAGGCAAAAAAACTATTTTGGCTTTACGAGAACCTTCAATGGGCCCTGTCTTTGGTAGAAAAGGTACTGCTACTGGTGGAGGAGAAAGTGAAGTATTACCTGTTGAAGATATTAATTTACATTTTACCGGAGATATTCATGCTATAACAACTGCGAATAATTTAATATCAGCAACAATTGACTCTGAAATATATTGAAAATCAAAATTAAATATCGATCCAAGTAAAGTGGTTTGAAAAAGATGTCTAGATTTAAATGATAGAGCTTTACGAGAAATTGAAATATCAATAAATAAAACGATTAAGAGGAAAGAACAATTTACAATCACCGCTGCAAGTAATATAATGACAATTCTTAGTTTGTCAACTAATGAAAAAGATTTAAGAAATAGATTAAATGAAGCTTTAGTGGGATATACTTTTGATGGTAAAGAAGTATTTGTAAAAGATTTAGCAATTGTTGGCACATTAATGGTGATTCTTAAAGAAGCAATGAAACCTAATCTAGTTTTAACAAAATATGGAACTCCTTCATTTATACATTGTGGACCATTCGCCAATATTGCAACAGGAACTAACTCTATAATATCTACAAATCTAGGACTAACTCTCGGTGATTATTGTGTTGTTGAATCAGGTTTTGGGAGTGATTTAGGATTCGAAAAGTTTATGAATGTTATAAATTATTATAATGACCTAATTCCAAGTTGCGTAGTTTTGGTTATAACACTAAGAGCGCTTAATCTACATAAAGATTTTGAAAATGATTTTAAACATCTAGAACAACATTTAAAACATATTACATCGTATAACCTAAACTTAGTAGTTGCAATTAATGTTATAGATGGTGATAATGATAATCAACTTAAAGAATTAAAAGATTGATTATCAAGAAAAAATTATTTTTATGAAGTAAATGAAGCTTATGAGAAAGGTGCGTCAGGAGCTAAGAAGTTAGCAGAAAAAGTTAATGAAGTTGCTAATATGGAATTTACATTTAAGAAACTTATAAATAATAATGATCCTATTGATTTAAAGATTGAAAAAGTAATAAAAAACTTTTACTATTTAGAAAACTTCAAGATATCAGAAACTGCAAGTGCAAAAATAAATAATTTGAAAAACTCAAAGTATAAAGATTATCCTATATGTATGGTTAAGTCATTCTCCACAATTGATGGAAATGATTTAAAATCTGATTTCTATACAATGGAAGTAAAAGACCTAGAAGTTAATACTGGCGCTAGATTTATAGTAGTGTACACCAACAAAGTTATGAGTATGCCAGGTTTAAATAAAGAACCAAACTCAAAGCGAATTGATTTAGTAAATGATTTAGTAGTAGGACTCAAATAATCTATAATATAACTAACATTAAGGAGAATTATGTTTTTTAGAACAACATTAGAATTAAACTTCTATTTAAAAAGATCAAAATGACTTAAATATTTTGATGAATATAATCTGAATAGAAAACCAAAGTTTTATATTTTAATGATCGAAAAAAGAATTAAGGAAAAAAAAGAGTTTGTTTATTTTAAACACTGAGTATTGTGGAGATGAATTAATAAAAACTTCTCTATTACAGAAAAGTTCATAAACTCACTTAAGAAAAATATTAGAAAACTTGACCTAGAAATAAATGCTAATGAAGAAAAGTTTATAATTGATATAGAAGAATTAGTTTTTACTTCTTGAAGACCTATGAAAGAGTTTCCAGTAAAGTTTAATCTTGAACGTAGAGAAAAAATATCATTATTACAATCTAATGTTACTTTACACAAAATATTTAAAACAGATTATGATAAAACTAATTTTTCATTTATTGGGGACTTTGATTTTTACTTCTCAAATTATAGAATATATGTTACTGATGAAAATCAAGATGTAAAACACATAATAAATTATGAAACAATAAAGACTGTAAATATAGAATATTACGGTACTATTCTAAAAACAGAAAAGGAAGATTATTTAATAAGGGGAAAGAATAAAGTTTTAACATATGTGATATTGCAAAGATTAATACCTTCTTTAAACTTGGATATAACTAAAATTAATAATCTCTATGATTATTTTGATTTTAATAATATAATGAATAAGAAGTTTAATTAACGAAGGAGAAAAAAAGATGAATAAAATTATTGTAAAGTCAGAAGAAGAAGGCGGAATAGTTGCTGGTGATATTTTATTAGATTTAATTAAATCAACTTCAAAACCTGTTTTAGGATTAGCAACAGGTAGCACCCCTATTAGTACATATAAATATTTAATAAAAAAATCAAACGACGAAAGCATAGATTGAAGTAATGTTACAACTTTTAACCTTGATGAATACATTGGTTTAGGTCCTGAGCATAAAAAATCATATAGATATTTTATGAATGAAGAACTTTTTAATCATATAAATATTAATAAAGATAACACTTTTGTTCCTGATGGACACACTAAAACAAACGAAGAAGCATCAAAATATGATGATTTAATTAGTTCAAAAGGCGGAATTGATTTACAAGTACTAGGAATTGGAACAAATGGTCACATTGGTTTTAATGAGCCAGGGACTAGTTTTGATTCGGTAACCTCTATTGTTGATTTAACAAGCGAAACTATTGAAGCAAACGCTAGATTTTTTGACAATAAAAATGATGTACCAAAAAAAGCAATTTCAATGGGTCTTAAATCAATTATGAATGCGAGAAAAATTGTTTTATTAGCATTTGGTAAACAAAAAGCAGAAGCAATAAAAAATTTGTTTAATTTAAAACCATCATTAGACTGACCATGCACTATTTTAAACAATCATAATGATGTAACCGTCATTGTGGATGAAGATGCAGCTAGTTTATTATAATAACAATAACCTGTATATACTTACAGGTTTTTTTATTACTAATACGTATAATAATTATTTAGGTTTTATATTAATAATGTTAAAATGATTAGGTATAGCAAATAGGAGCAAACACATGAGAAAAAATATTATTATCGGAAATTGAAAAATGTTTAAAACAAACAGTGAAGCTGTAGAGTTTGTAAAAGAAGTAGAATCAAAACTAAATATTGGCGATAATTTAACTGCAGGAATTGCCGTTCCATCTGTGATGTTAAGTGACGTTAAAAAAGTAGCAAAAAAATTAATCATTAGTGCACAAAATTGTTTTTTTGAAGCAGAGGGTGCATTTACAGGAGAAATATCAATTAAAATGCTTAAAAATATTGGTGTAGACCACGTTGTGATTGGACACTCTGAAAGAAGAGATATTTTTTGTGAGAATGATGAAATGATTAATAAAAAAAATCTTGCATTATTAAAAGAAAACTTAACACCAATTTTGTGTTGTGGTGAGTCATTAGAAACTTATGAAAGTGGTAAAACAAAGGAATGAGTAAAAAAACAAATAACAGAAGCATTCAAAAACGTATCTAAAGAAGATGCTAAAAAGGTTGTTATTGCATACGAACCAATTTGAGCAATAGGAACAGGGAAAGTTGCAACTCCTGAAATTGCACAAGATATTTGTAAAGAAATAAGAATGATGATAAAAGATCTTTATGATGAAAGTGTAAGTGATGTAATATTGATCCAATATGGTGGAAGTGTTAAACCTGAAAATATAAAAGAAATACTAAGCCAACCAGATATTGATGGAGCATTAGTTGGAGGTGCTTCATTACAAGTTGACTCATACTTAGGTTTATTAAAATAAGAGGAAAATAAAATGAACAAATTTAAACTTGTAGTTCTAGATTTAGATGGTACAACATGTGAATTTCTAGGTGCATTTGTTGATTCAAATATTCAACCAATAAAAGATGTGATAGAAAATAAAATAAATGTTGTTTTTGCAACAGGGAGACCCATTAAAGCAAAATTTAATAGATTAGATATTTTTGGATTTAATAAATATCATTCATTAGGAATTGGTTTTAATGGAGCGTTAATTTATGATTTAATAAAAAAAGAAGAGTTAATTTCATTCCCATTGGATAAAATAAAAGCAAAAGCAGTATTTGAATTATTAAAATTGTCTGAAAATAAGGATTGCGTATTATGTGCATATACAATAGAAGATGATTTATGCTATGTAACAAAATCAGCGGAAGAATTTGAAGATATAAAACTAGAATCAGTTCTTTTTGAAAAGCCAGCATTAATTTATAATGATGAATGTCAAATGTATGATTGTTATAAAATACTCGTATTCAATGCAAATTCTAAATTTAAAAAACAAGTAGAAGAGATAGGTCTTGAAATAGCTTGATCTGAGCAATCACTTGCTGGAGAAATTACTCGAAAAGGTGTAAATAAAAGATTAGCGTTAGAATATATTGCTAATCACTTAAAAATAAAACCAGAAGAAATTATAGCAATGGGTGATGGAGAAAATGATGTTGCAATGTTAGGTTATGCAGGATTAAGCATATCTCCAACAAATGCTTGTGATAATGCAAAAAATAATGCTAAAGTTGTTTCACATTACTCTAATTTAGAAGGTTTTGTTGGTATAGAACTTAAAAAATATGTATTAAACTAAAAATAGGAGAAATAAATATGATAACTAAAAATCCGGTTATATTAGCAATATTAGATGGTTGGGGTATTGCGGGAAATGATGAAGGCAATGCAGTATTGAAAGCTAATATGAACTTTGTAGAACAACTTAAAAAAGATTATCCTTGAATTGAGGCGCATGCAAGTGGGGAGTGAGTAGGATTACCAGAAGGCCAAATGGGAAACTCAGAAGTGGGGCATATCCATCTTGGTGCAGGAAGAATTAAATATGAATCATTATCATTAATAAATAAAGCAATTAAAGATGATTTATTTGAATCAAATAAGGAAATAATAGGTGCTATTGATAATGTAAAAAACAATAATAGTGCTTTACATATAATGGGGTTATTTTCAGACGGTGGAGTTCACTCTCATATGAAACATATGTTTGCAGCATTCGAGGCTGCCGCTAAGTCTGGATTAAAAGAAATATATTTACATTTATTTACAGATGGTAGGGATACAAAACCCAAAGTAGCATTAGAGTATCTTGATGAACTTTATAAATTGATAAAAAAATACGGAGTAGGACAAATAGGTTCAATATCAGGTAGATATTTTTCAATGGACAGGGACAAAAGAATGGAAAGAACAGCTGATGCTTATAAATCATTAGTTGATAGAAAATATTCTTCATCATTTGAAGATCCTTATAAGTACATTAATGAACAATATGAAAACGGAAAAGATGATGAAGGTATATTACCTGCATATAACTCTTCTTGTCCTAATGGTTATGTTAAAGAAAATGACTCTGTAATATTCACAAACTTTAGACCTGATAGAGCGATTCAGATGGCAAGTACATTTACTAATAAAAATTATGCTTCTTGAAGTGATCCTGCATTTAATGGATTAACATTCCTTGGAGATAAAATTTATTTCTTATCTATGATGGAATATGCAGAAAGCGTTTCTTCAAAACACGTGGCTTTTAAACCAATTGAAGTAGTTAATGGGCTAGGTGAATGATTAAGTAACAAAGGTTATAAGCAATTAAGAATCGCAGAAACTGAAAAAATTGCTCACGTAACTTTCTTCTTTGATGGTGGAAAAGATTACTTTAAAAATGGTCTTGCAAAACCTGAAGAAATTACTTTGCAAAATGCAAGTATTGATTTAATTGCATCACCAAAAGTTGCTACATATGATTTAAAACCTGAAATGTCAGCTGTTGAAATTACAGACAGATTAGTCAAAAGAATTGCAGAAAATAAATTTGATCTAATTGTTTTAAACTATGCTAACTGTGACATGGTTGGTCACACAGGGGATCTACTGGCGACTATTAAAGGTGTAAAAACACTTGATGAGCAATTAAAAAGAGTTTACGAAGCAGCAAAAGAAAATAACTACACAATGATAATAACTGCTGATCACGGAAATGCAGAAGTTATGATTGATAAAGAAGGTGGTCCAAACAAAAAACATACAAGTCAACCAGTTCCAATTATAATAACAGACAAAAATTTAAAATTAAGAAAAAATGATGCCGCAATAGCAGATGTATCACCAACGATTTGTGAAATACTTGGTGTTGATAAACCATCAGAAATGACACAAAAATCATTAATTGAAAAATAAAAAAAAGCACTTTAATTAATTTGTCAATTAAAATTGACATTTAAAAGATACTCTCTCCATATGAATTTCGTATGGAGTTTTTTTATACTTTAATGAGGTCTTACGTAATTATAAAACTCAATATAATCAGAAATTATATTATATATATTAGAATATTTTAGCTCATTTACTTTATAAGTATAAATACACTCGTTTTTTAAAGTTCCAAAAAACGATTCACATGTGCCGTTATAAGGAGAATTGCCTCTTCTCAACATAGAAATCTTTATATTATTAGAATCACATAAATATTTTCAAGTTTCGTTTGTGTATGGCGAACCTTGATCAGAATGAATAAGTTTTGGTTTACCTTTCTTTGTGATTGCAGATTTTAAGTTTGTATGACAAAGTTCATTATCAGGTATTTTAGAAAGTTTTCAATCTACTAATTCTGAATTGTATAAGTCTTTAATGACTGATAAATAAACCATCTCTGAACTTTTTTAATTTAAGTAAAATTTGTAACTTATTTTTCCTTTAAGTTTTTTGCTTTAAAATTTCTGTTTAGAATATTTTCAAATCTTAATGGACCTGATTTATCATAATCGGGCACTCTTTTCTTTTAATCGCCTAAATGCCTAATATTTTCATATATCTGTATACAACCCAAGGTTTTAAGTTTATTTTAAAATACTTATTTAACATGAGTGTAATTATATTGCAGCCATAACGTTTTTTAAAAAGATTATATATATAAATAATCTTGTTAGCAATTTTGTATCATAGTTTTTGTATTTAGGTTTACATGTTTTTAATCATTTTAAATAACCATATCTTCATACTCCTAAGTATTTACAAACTATTTTAATGAAAAAGACTTTTTTGTATTAAAAATGGCGAAGTACTTTTCCTTAACAGTCCTCGCCAAATGCTTTTTTTAAAGCGCGCTCTAATTTTAATGCTTCTATCAATTCTTCTAAACTCATATCATCAGGATCTTTAAATAACCAATCGTGAGATTTAAATTTCTTAATATTATTTTAGCTTGAACTCCATTACCTCATTCTAAAGCACCTTCGCCTTTAGTTCCTATTTCATGTTTTCATCTCTTAATAGTACTGGTGCTTAAATTAAATTTCACTGCAGTATTAATTATTCCAGCTTATTTTACCTCATTAACTATGTTAATTTTTTCATGTTTCAATCATTATTTTGCCATATAAAAAGAACACCTTTCAATAAAATTTTAACAATAGAAGTACTTTTTTACTGTCAATTTTATTTTAGTTGTTCATTAAATTAGTATTTTTTTATAGATATTGTTGCATTAACCCTAGTTTAATGTATTACTATTATCATAAGAAGGAGTAGTATTATGAGAGCAATATTTGGAAGCAAAGATAAAAATAAATTAGTGGAACTAAAAAATGTAGAGGTACCAACCAATATTAGTGAAGATGAGGTTTTAGTAAAAACGCTATATTGTAGTTTGTGTCATAGTGATTTAAGTGCTGTCAATGGTGAATGAGGAGAAGTAAGAGAAACTAGCGTTGGTCACGAATCAATAGCAGAAGTTGTTAGAGTTGGTACAAGTGTTAAAAATTTAAACGTAGGAGATTTCGTAGTAGGTCCAGCAGGTCTCAGAGGAGCTTGTCAAGAATGTAAATATTGTTTACGTGGCGAAGAAGTATTTTGTGATGAAGTAGTATTTACAAGTTCTAGAGGATACGGAACAATGCAAGATTATACAGTGGAGAAAGCAGAATTTAGTATAAAAGTACCAAAAGATACTGATTTAGCATCTGCTTGTATAATTACTTGTGCAGGAGTTACTGTTTATAAAGGGTTAAAGTTAGCTAAACCAATTAAAGGTGATTATGTTGCTATATTTGGTATTGGTGGACTCGGTAATATTGCTATTGAGTATGCAAAAAATGTTTTTGGATTAAAGGTAATAGCAGTGGGTTCTAATGAGAAGAGTCTTGATATTGCAAAATCTAAAGGCGCAGATTTGATCATTAATTGAAAAAAAGAAGATGTAGATAAAGTTATTAAAGAGTTTACAAATGGTAAAGGCTTAGATTTAGCGATGGTTACAAGTTCTACACTTGACCAATTTGATTTAGCTTATAGAAATCTAGGTAAGTTGGGTAAACTTTGTTCAATAGGGTTACCAAATGGAAGTATAAATACAAATATTATCGATATTACATTAGGCCAAAAGATGGTTTATGGATCTTTAGTTGGTACAAGAGAAGATTTAATAGAAGCTTTAGATGCGCTATACCAAAAAAAGGTAGTACCGGATTTTGAAGTTGTTTCTATAAATGAATTTGAAAAATACTTTAAATTAATGGATGAAAATAAATTACATACAAGAGTAGTTTTTGATTTTAATAAATAAAAAATAATCTATAATACTATTTAAAATTAGTATTATAGATTATTTTTATCATCCTCTATGCACTTCATCTTTCGCATTAATTACTTTATCAATATTTATAATAGCTGTTAAAGCTTCATAGACTGTGGCCACCAGGTTTTTAATTTTACTTTCATGCACACAACAATCTCCAGCTGCAAATATGTTTTTTATAGAAGATTGCATTTTACTATCAACAATAATTTTATTTTTATCATCTTTATTAATTTTTATGTTTTTAAAGTCAAAACTTTGATTACTTGAACCATAGAATATTATTGCAAAATCTAATTCTACTTCCAATTTTCGATCATCTTCTACATTTTTTAATATGATTTTTTTAATCGAATTATCATCTTCTTCAATTATATTTTCATAAGTATACGGAGTTATAATTTCAACCCCTTTATTTATTGAATCTCTTAGATTTGCTTTTAAACCTCTAAATTCATTTCTTCTGTGAATAATCTTAATACTTTTTGCTGTACCTATTAGTTGATTTGCTGCATCAATAGCAGAATCACCACCACCAAAAACCAAAACATTTTTATCTTTATAATAATTTATATCGTCAATTTTGTAAAAAACATTTTTATAGTCCTTTTCAAATAACTTTATTGGTAAGTATGAGCCTAAACCTTCTGTGAAAAGTATGGTTTTATAAAAAAAAGTTTTGTCATTTGATAATGTAACTTCAAATAAATCTATTCCTAATTCCTTATTGTTAACTATTTTAATATTTTTAACATTTGTCTTAAAGTGCGACTTAATATTATTTTTTGTTTTATCAATAGATTCAAACATTGCATCCATTGCTTCTTTACCAGTTATAGATAATATAGCTGGTAAATTATGTATTTCTTTTGATGGGTATAAATTTGATACTTGACCACCATAAGAATCCTTAGCCTCTACTATATCGCCTGAAAGTTCATACTTTTGTGCTATTTTTCATGCATAAAGTCCTCCAGGACCACACCCTACAATTAATAAGTCTTTTATCATAATACCTCTCAAAATAAGCAATTTCATTATATCATATATATATGATTGATAATACTAATGACAAATTTAAAGAAGTAATAGTTACAAAAGATGAATTAAATCAAGTTGTTGAAGAAATTAGTAAGTACTTTAAAATAAACACAACAATATTATTGTATGGAGGTTTGGGTGCTGGTAAAACAACTTTCACAAAAAAATTGTTAGAATCTTTAGGAGTAAAAGAATTAGTTACTTCACCAACATTTACTTTAATGAATCAATATCAAGTTAATGAAGTTAAAATTAACCACATTGATGCATATCGTTTAAGTAATACTAGTGATTATGATATGTTTTTAGAAGAAATGCTTGATTCTTTTAATGTAATAGAATGACCTGAAAACTTCAAAATTAATTATTCAGATTATTTTAATTTAATTAAAATAAAAATTGAATACATCGATGAAGAAACTAGAAAGTTTAAAATTATAGAAGGAAAGTAAAATGAATTTATTTATTGATACAACAAATACTAAACTTATTCTTATCCTAGAGAAAGATAATATGATAATTGATTCATTATTTTTAGATAATCAATTAAGAATTAGTGATATTTTAGTTGAAGAAGTATCATTATTATTAAACAAAAATAAATATAAGTTAGATGAAATTAATTCTTTTTATATTATTAATGGACCTGGAAGTTACACTGGTGTTAGGTTGGGGGTTACTTTTTCTAAAACTATAAAAACAATCAACAACAAGGTTAATGTTTTTATATTATCATCATTAGCATATCAAGCCGGTTTAAATAAGTGTATTAGCGTTATTGATGCTAAAGGTGGCAAAATCTATATTGGAGTTTACGAAAATGCGAATAATATAATTATTGATCAAATTGTTAATACTGAAGATCTTAATGACTTTGCCAAAGATTTAAAGGACTTTAAAATAGTCAAAGACTATGAAAATATTGATTATTTAAATAATTATATAAAATTAAAAGATAAGTTTAAACTTATTGAAGATATCGAACAATTAAACCCACTTTATATAAAGCACTTTATTTAAATAATAAGAGCAATTAACCATGGAGAGAAAGTGTTAAAATATCGAATCAACAGTTTGCTTTTATGTAACTTATTTGCAATTAACATAATTATAAGTAAGAAAATAAAACTGGTTACTATAATAAGTTTATCAATTGAAATCTAAAAATACAGCAGATAAATTAGATTAAAAGTAGATACACCCTAATATAAGAATCATTAAAAATATATAATTATAATTAATTAGAGACCATTTGTACTATATTCCTATTTAAAAATTATATTTGCATGCATAAATTTATTGAAAATAATGTTATAAAAAAAAGAGTAATAAACTTGGAAACTAACTAAATAAATTAATATAATAAAATCATACTACACAAATTAAAAAAATATGTTTTATTTATAAGTACACACATTCTTTCAAGAGTTTATCAAAAAAGTTATTGAATATAAAAATCTGCTAAAGTTTGAATAGAATAAAACCCATAAGATAATTTATTCGGTACTTTAAACGATTTAAGAAGAAAGTATTAATAAAATTTTTGTTAAGTATTCAAATTATTAAGGTAAAAGAATGAGAAAGTGAAATATTATAACTACCAATTTATTGTAATTAAAATATAGGTTAATGTAATTGAATTAAGTTAATTAATTTATAAGAAAAAATATTTATTTGAGAAAACGAGAGTCAAGTTATTGAACCTATAATGTATTTAAAGTAAAGTGAGTTTTAAAGATTTAAATAATTTATTAATTAATAAACTTTTAAATTAAACCAAAATAAAAAAAGTAAGTCATAGTATTGCAAAATAAAGTTTTATCATTGTTTAATTAGATATGATTTTGTAATAATAATTAGTTAATAAAAATTGTATTTAATGGTTAATAACTAAAACTAACTGTTGATATTTTTTTAGGTGACTTTGTAAATAATTGATTTAATAGAAAAAAGATAGAATTTAATTATTATTGATGTGTAGTACAACCTTTTTCCGGACATAATTTAAAATTAATCTAAATAAGATTATAAAATTATAAGGAAAGAGGTTTTTAACTTCTAAAGGTACTTTATAAACCTTTAGGTGTATAATAATTTTGATAACTACTGTTATCAAAACAAGAAGGGAGTAATTTAAGGATAAAGAAGAAATCAAAAAAGCATTTTTTTTAATCAAAAGTATTTATTTATATCTAATCATTCAAACAGCCCTTGTTAAAAGTGTTTATGATACGAGCAAGACTATTTTTATGGAAATGATTCAGGGCAATTAATTAATTATTTTTTGTTAAATGCAAGATCAAATAATGAAGAAACTAATTTTGTGAATAGTGTTAAAAACTATTTGAAAGAATTTGCAATGAATAGTATAAAATTAAATATTTAGAAGAAAATTTGGATAATGTAATAAAACTACCAATGCCAACCAAGTTAAAAATGAATTTGGGAATTGTATTGGAATTAAGAAAGTCATCAAGAGATTTTGCTAAGGGTTGCACTAAGAGTAATAATGTATTATCAAACTTACTTTTATGATCATTTAGTAAAAAAATAATTGGAATTATGGTTCTGGTGGTGGTTTATACCCTATATATATTTATATTTATATAAATAATGTAAAATCTTTAAAAAAAGGTTTTTATAAATATTATCCGCATAGCCACTCTATTAAGATGTTATAGCATAATAAAAATTACGATATAAGTAAATTAGCATCAACGGACAATATAGACTTAAATAATTTTAGCATATTTATTTTCTATATTTATAAATCATATATTAATAAATCAGAAATGGTGATAATGGATGCTTATATGTAATTATTGAAGTGGGTGAAATGATTGAGAAAAGTCAACTTGTTTCAACAAGTTTATCTCTTGGTTTATGTGATTTAAAACATTTATTCACGTAAATTATATTTTATGTTTTATAGGATTATTACCAATAATTTTAATACTAAATACAAATTTAAGATTATGAGTAGTTATTAAAATATCTTTTATAATTTATATGACTACTTCAATTATAAGTAATTATGTATTTTCAAAATTAAGGAAACAACATTAAATAATTTATTAAATTTTATCTTATATATGGTCGGATTTTTAATTACAAAAAATGTTTTTCTTGAAACCATAACTACAATATTAACAGCTTGTTTTACAATATTTTTAAATTCTAAACTAGAAAGGTTGATTAAAATTGATAAAAGTATCAGATATGTCCAAAAAGTATGGTAAAAAAACTATTTTAAAATCTATAGATCTTAAAATAAAAGAAGGGGAACGTATTGCAATAATGGGTCTTAACGGAAGTGGTAAAACAACTCTTGGGGAATTAATATTAAAAGTCATAAAACCTTCTTCTGGCACTATTAAATATAAAAACGAAAAAATAAAAAGAAATGCAACTTTTCAAGATGGTTCCTTTGACAGTGAATTAAATTTATATCAATTAATTAAATTTTATTCTTATGCTTTTGGAGTAAAAAAAGATTTATATCATTTATTAAAGGATTTTGAACTAGATAAAGTAGCCAAGTATAAGTTTTCTAAACTATCAGGAGGGCAAAAACAAAAGTTTAAATTTTTAATAACATTAATTAATGAGCCATCATTATTATTGTTGGATGAATTAACGACGTCTCTTGATTATATTTGAAGAAATAAAATTGTAGAGTTAGTTCAAAAATATATAAATGAAAAAAAGTGTACATTAATTTTAGTCTCTCATGATATTGAAGAAGTAAGTTCTTTATGTGATAGAGTTTTATTTTTAAAAGATGGAGTTATTGAAAAAGATATTGATATTTTAAATAATAAAAACAAATTAATAGATTTAATTAAAGAGGAGATAATTAATAATGATAGCAATATTTAGGTTAGAATTTTTCAAATTTATAAAAAACCCTTGAACTATATTCTTCGGAATTTTTTTTCCTATAATGTGAATACTTATAGATGGTTTTGTTTGAGGTAAATATTCAATAGGAGAATCAAACATAAAAGTCATAAATTTTGTTTTTCCAGGATTAATTATTTTAGTTGCAACAACATTTACAATCTCAACAATATCAATAACTCTTTGTAGAGATAGATTAGAAAAAAGACTTAAACAAATATCAATAACTAATATAAGTATTTTCAAATACATGATAGGTTTAGGATTATGAAACTACATAGTATTTATATGTGATTTTTTATTAATGTTTATAATAGCATATTTTGGTTTTGGTTTGAGTTTGAGTTTTATAAATTTTCTATTTTTAATAATTGTACCTCTTGTAATCTTTATAATAAATTTTTTTATAGCTATTTGTTTAGCTAATATAAGTAAGACATCAAGCACAAATACATTTATAACTATTTTTGTATTTTATATAATGATATTTTTATCAGGTGCATCAATTCCAACCTATCTATTTCCTGATTGATATAAATGAATACAAATTTTTATACCAACAGGTAGTGGAGTTCTTTTACTTACTTATTTATCAAATGGAATAAGTACAAATGAAATTTGATACACTTACATTATCACCTTAATATATTTATTAGTATTTTTATTTCTATCAATTAAATTATTTAAATGACAATAATATATAAATTAATTGTAAATAAAAATTTTATATATAAATATTCATAAATGAAAAGAGATGATTTATATGTTGATGGAAAATATTAAAATGATGACTAATAAAACTGCATACAGTGCATCTGTATTTAGTTACGATTTAATCCCAGGTGGAGCATGTTGCTGTTGTCCGTGTTCTATTTGTTGTGTGTAGATAATTTAATATTTTTAAATAACCTTCTCTAAGAAGAGTAATTAATTATTTTATTAGAGAAGGTTATTTGATTATTATAGTTAATATTGGCAATCAATATCATTATTTAAATGATTAATTTTCGAAATGAAATAAATATGTATCAAAATTATTAATAAATAAATCATTAGTAGCAAAAGACAAAAAATAATAAATTTCTTAAAATTAGGGACTTCTTTAGTTTTATTTGGATAAAAAAGACATTATATTTAAAAAAAATTGAATAATTAAATGTATAAATCGAGGCTAAGTTGGCCGGCTTATAATTAACTGTACTTTTGTTAATAAAACATATGCTAACAAAATATAAAGAATAAGAAGAAAGATTCTTTAAGTATTAATGAGTAAAATATATTGGATAGTCTATTACTTTATCGAACGATAACTATAGTAATCAATATGTTTAAATTGTAAGCGATTATGTAACTAAATACAAGAATTTAATATACACTTCTTGTATTTTTTTTGTTACTGAAAAAGTATCAATTACTATATTTTGATGGGCTCTCCATTTTTGGAAGTTGCATCTTAGTATAATCTTCTTTATCAATAGTAAATTTATTCTCAGGGATTCTAAGGTTTTCAGTGTCAATAAGGTTATAAACATCATTTCCAATTGAAGAATATTATTTATCATCTTGTGTTTTAATAATAATTACTTTTGTTCTCGGTTTTAAATATAATGATTCAAACCCAAAACATACAAATCATTTTTTATTAACAAAATTTATGCTTGAACCATTATTAACAATTCTTGTTGATCTATATGAGAAAATAATGTTAGGATTTTCTGAATTTTCAAATAACTTATTTAGAATAATTAATAGGAGTTAAAAATTATTCATTATATTCTTGAATTAGTATTGGAAGATATACATTCAGCTCTTAATTTGCTTTAATGTTTTTTATTCTAATTATTTGTGGTCATCTTTTTTGAAGTGTGCCAAAAGTACGTTTAACCAAAGCTTTTTCTTGTGGCATTGAAGTTGGTTTTATTGCAATTTTTAAAGAATGAAAAATAAACTGCAATTGAGTACGAACTCTGAATAGCCTTCAGAGTCTCTATTTATTTTAGAGCTAAATACATTTCTATTATTTGTTACATTTTTCACTGGAATATTATATTTAATAAAAGCTTCTTTATATATTTGATAATAACTCTCTGTAGTTTCCTGCTCACTAAAATAACCTGCTATATTTTTTTGGTAGATTTATCAATTACAATGTGCAAATGTGTTTAAAAACCCTTTACTCACTCATGGTTTGAGGCATTGGCTTCAAAACAACACCAATAAAGTTTTGTTCTCTTTTTTGAGATTGATGTGTGTGTTTCAAGATAGGTATAAGGGGTATTTTTTTATTTGGAATATCATTCATTAAATTTAAGTACCTATTTCTTAATTTGATTACTCTTTTTTTCTTTTTGTGCATTGTAAAAATGATTTCGTTATTTTCTTTATTATATTTCTTAATGTTGAATAACACACTTTTTTTTCAATATTTTTCTCAGTAATCAAACATGATAAAGTCAAAATACTTTTCTTTAAAAAGTTTTATAATTTAATCTTTAGTACTTTGACTTATTTTATTTTTTGTTGTTTTACCATTGTTTTATGAATAAAAGCCTTAGGTCCAATAGTTTTATACTCCTCAAGTTTACGACATATATGTCTTTTAGATCAACCAAGTGTCTGACGTTGGTGTTAATATCATTTACTTTATTTGATAAGTCACAAATTACGTTTAATTTCATTTGATTCATTATGTCTAAACTAATTCCTTTCATATGATTACCTCCAAGTAAAATTATACTTGTGCATAATCACTTATTATAAATAGGTATAAATAATTAAATTTAAAAACATTATAAAACAATGTATTATTTTGCTATAATTTTTTTGTATGGATTGATACTCAAGTTGGTGAAGAGGGCACCCTGCTAAGGTGTTAGGCCGGGCAACTGGCGCGAGAGTTCGAGTCTCTCTCAATCCGCCATTTAAGAAATATATTGCAAACTTTTTATAGTTTGCTTTTTTTTGTTAAAATATAACTTGTATGTAAATAGGTGGTAATTATGGCTAAAAATAAAGAAAAATTAAATATTGATTTATCTGAAAATAAACCTAAAAAAGGTATATTTAAAAAAATGTTTGGATCAAAATCAGAACAAAAAAAGATTTTAGAAACAATTAAAAATAAAAAAATAGAAACATTTTTCTTCTATACAGATGTAAATAATTTACTAATAATTCTTGAAAATGGTATTCAATTATTAAAAGAGAAATCGTTAGAAAAAGATGAAGAATATATTGTTTGAACTTATTTAGAACATAAAGAATCGATTGGTTTAGAGTTTGATACTTCTACAAGAGCTCATTTCTGAAAATGAGCAACTAACTCCAAAGTGGATGTAGAAAAGATATCTGTTATAGGAATTGATCCACATAAGCTAGCAAAATTAACAAAAAACGATTGAGCTTATGATGCTACAAAAAAGGTGGTTTATGTTTACGAAACTATTCCAGTTGAAGCAATAGAATATATAATGATTAAAGATAAAGCAAATCTAAAGCGTATAAAAACATATGTGGATTCGAATGATATTGATATAGACGTATTCTACGGGGAATCAGGAAACATAGAGAAAAAGGAAAAAAAATAATGGCACAAAAGCTAGAAAAAATCACTGCAAGAGATGTTGACTTTGCAAAATGATATACAGATGTTGTAAAAAATGCCAAGTTAATGGAATATGGTCAAGTTAAAGGTACAATGATTTTAAAACCAAATGGTTTTGCATTATGAGAATCTATGCAAAATTATTTGGATAAAGAGTTTAAAACGTTAGGAGTACAAAATGTTTATTTTCCACTTTTAATACCAGAATCTCTATTCAAAAAAGAGAAAGAACATGTTGAGGGATTTGCTCCCGAACTTGCTACAGTGACAATGGTTGGAGATAAGGAACTTTCCGAAAAATTATACATAAGACCAACTAGTGAGGTTTTAGTTGCGGATTTTTTAGTTAATGAAATTAAATCTTATAGAGATTTACCAATTAAGTATAATCAATGAGTTAGTGTTTTAAGATGAGAAAAAACTACGAGACCATTTTTAAGAAGTAGTGAATTTTTGTGACAAGAGGGACATACCTTTCACTCTACACCAAGCGAAGCCAAAAAACTTACACTAGATATTTTAGAAATTTATAAGAAATTTGTACAAGATGTTTTATTAATCCCAGTACTAACAGGTCAAAAAACAGACCATGAAAAATTTGCGGGTGCGAAAGAAACTTATACAATGGAATCAATAATGTATGATGGACAAGCTCTTCAGAGTGGCACAAGTCATTATTTCGATAATAATTTTTCAAAAGCTTTTAATATTAAATTTCAAAATAGCAATCAAAAAGAAGAGTTTGCCTACTCTACAAGTTGAGGAGTGTCTACTAGACTTATTGGAGCATTAATAATGACTCATGGTGATGATAATGGTCTTATTATACCTAGCAAGATTGCCCCAAAACAAATAACTATTATAACTGTAAACAATTCAGAAGAAGTTGTCAAAAAAGGTAATGAACTTTTAAATAGTTTAAAGAATATCTATAGAACTACAATAGATATTTCTGATAAGTCATTTGGATATAAAATGGCAGAGTCAGAAGTGGAAGGAACCCCCTTACGTATTGAAGTAGGACCAAGGGATTTAGCAGAGGGGCACGTAGTTATATCTGATAGAATTTCAAATAACAAGACAAAGGTTATGTTTAATGAAGTAGTTTCGAAAATAAAAGAATTGTTAGATGAATATGATAAAAATCTTAGGTTAAGAGCTTGAGAAAACTTTGAATCAAAACAGTTTAGTGCTAATACATTTGACGAGTATAAAAAAATAATTCAAGATACTCCTGGTTTTGTAGAAGTTCCATTTTGCGGAGAAATTAGTTGTGAAGATGATATAAAAAAGAAATCTTCAACTGTATCAAGATGTATCAAGGATTTTAATACAAAGAATAATGAAGTTTGTTTTAATTGTAATAGTCAAGCAAAACTTCATACATATTTTGCAAGGGCGTACTAATGAAATTAAATAAAATAAAATGATTAGATAATAATGGGTATATTGTTGTAACTGGAGCAAGTAAAGGTTTAGGCTTTGCATATGTTAAAGAATTATTAGAGGCTAATTATAATATAATTTGTGTATCAAGAAATACAGATAACTTAAATAAATTAAAGGATACCTTTAAACTAAAAGATAAACAACTTATGTTATTCAATTACGATCTAAGCATTGTTGATGAAGTATATAAGTTCTTTGAAAAAATTAAAAATTATGATATTTCTGTAATTATCAATAATGCAGGTTATGGTTTATATGGTGAGTTTAAAGATGCAAACCTAGATAAAGAATTAAATATGATTGATCTTAATATAAAATCATTACAAATTCTTACTAAGTTATTCTTAAATCTTTTTAATAGAAAAGATTATGGAAGAATAATTAATATTGCAAGTATGGCTTCTTTCTCTCCAGGTGGTCCTTTTTATTCTACTTACTACGCTACAAAATCATATGTATTAAGTCTTGGTCAGTCAATTAACACAGAACTTAAAAAATCAAAATCAAAAGTAAGGGTAGTGACGATTTGTCCTGGACCACTAAAAACTGAGTTTTGGAAAAATAGTCTTTCAGAAAAAAAGTATAAGAATAAAGAAGATTTAAAAGTTAAAACAATTAGTTTACAAAAGTTTGCAATAAAAAGCTTATTTAAAGCACTAAAAGTAAAAAATAAAAACTATATATTAGTTGGAGTAAAAAATAAAATCTTAAAAAGGTGTACAAAAGTATTTTCTGAAAATATTATCTTAAACAATGTCTATAAGTTTCAAAAGAGCAAACTAGTTTAATTAAACTATTATTTTTACAACATCTATAAATTCATAAAATGAAGTATCTTTAATTTTCTTAATATTATATTTATCTTTTATATCTTCGAATGCTTTTTGGAATTCTTTATCACTGACTTCACTATTGTTATCAAAAATATAACTTTTTAGCTTTGTAATTGTAAAGATTGGGTATCTTGAAATAAATTTTAATATCTTATTTTTAAGATTTCTCATTAAATTACTATCTTCAAGTAGTAAGTCATTTTTAATTTTTATAAGTAGTTGCAAACTATTTTTAATAACTTTAATATTTGTATCAAGTTGTTCAATTATTAGGTCTAAAAAAAATAGTATCCAATTATTATAATCCTTGTTATTATCTAGCTTTTCAAGCTGCATATAATATTCAAACTGGTTTTCCAATATGGATTTAGAAATAAAGAAATACGAATTATTTGATAAGTTAAAAGAGTTGAATATTAGATTAATTAATATTCTTCCAACTCTTCCATTTCCGTCAGAAAAAGGATGTATTTTTTCAAAGTATGCATGAGCAATTGCAACTTTTATTGGACATTTTAATTCATTAGGATATTTATCTCATTTCGAATCCTCATTCAATCAATTAATTAACTGCTTCATATATTCTTCTATATAAATTGGTTTTGGAGGATTATGATTTGCAATTTGAGCATTTCTTACTCTTAATAATCCAGGGGTTGCATTAATTGCGTCTGTAGATATTATATTCTTAAACAAGTTTTTATGCATTTTTAAGAATGAATCTAATGTATAAATTTTATTTTTTTGATAATCATTAATAGCTTCTTTTAGACTGCTTAAATAATTAGTAATCTTTTTACTTGATGGGTCTTCGCTAGTTAATAAATCAATGTCACTAGTGTATATACCTTCAATTAAATTTGAGTTCCTTGCTTCATACTTTAAAAGCTGCATTATTAAATACTGTGTATCAAAAGGACAGAATTCCATATATTTATTATATAGCTTAAATTTTTCCTTAATAATCTTACTTTTTTCAACAAAGTTATCTATATTAAATTCTATATCCTCAATGTGATATAAATTATCTTTATTCTGCATTTAATATATTATACAATAAATAGAGTTTTTGTCTTAAAAGTGGGGGGAAAACTTAATGTGTTATATAATAAGAAAGTAATGAAATATGGAATTGAGGTAATTATTTGTGGATTCTAATAAGCAAAAGTTAACAACTGTCCACGCTTATAAACATAATGGTAATTTATATAGATCCTGAGAAAATATTAAAATCTCACCCCAATCCTCAGAAGATGTACTTATTGCTATTAATGAGGATGTAATAATTACTGAGTTTAATGGAAGAAAATGAAAAACATCAGAGCCTGCACTTTGATTCTTCTTTCCTAATGAATGATTTAATATAATATGTATGTTTAAAGATAAGGGGATACAGTATTATTGTAATATTGCTTCTCCCATTTTAGTTGAAGATAACACAGTAAAATATATTGATTATGATTTAGACCTAAAAGTTTTTAATGACTTTAGTTATAAAATTTTAGACTTAAAAGAGTTTAATAGAAATAGAATTAATTGAAATTACTCAAGAGAAATAGTCGAAAAGGTATGAGCAAGTATTGATGAACTAAAAAGAAGATTAAAAGAGAATGATAATATATTTAATCATGAATTTGTAAAAGAGTTATGAAAAAATCGAAAATAAAGGAATATACAATAAATGGATAAAAATAAAATTAGAAACTTCAGTATAATTGCCCATATTGATCACGGAAAATCTACTTTAGCAGATAGGTTATTAGAACTAACTGGTAGTGTTCAGAAAAGGGATATGCAAGAACAATTACTTGATTCAATGGATATTGAAAGAGAAAGAGGAATAACTATTAAGTTAAACTCTGTTCAGTTAAAGTATAAAGCAAAAGATAATCAAGAATATTATTTACACTTAATTGATACACCTGGTCACGTTGACTTTACATATGAGGTTTCAAGAAGTTTAGCAGCATGTGAAGGCGCATTGTTGGTAGTTGATGCAAGTCAAGGAATAGAGGCACAAACATTGGCTAATGTTTATTTAGCAATTGATAATAACTTAGAAATAATACCTATAATTAATAAAATAGATTTACCAGCAGCAGATCCAGATAGAGTTAAAGACGAAATTGAAAAAGTAATTGGTATTGATTGTAGTGAAGCACCAATGATTAGTGCAAAAACAGGAAAAAATATTGAAGATGTTTTAGAAGCAATAGTAAAGCATATCCCGTCACCAAGAAATGCAAATGATAATGAAGAATTAAGAGCACTTATTTTTGATTCATATTACGATAAGTATAGAGGTGTTATGGTTTCTATACGTATATTTTCAGGAACGGTTAAAGTTGGTCAATCTATTAGAATGATGCAATCAAATGCTATTTATGAAGTTACTGAAGTAGGGATTAAAAATCCATATGAAGTTAAAAAAAACTCATTAGAAGCAGGAGAGGTGGGTTGATTAGCTGCATCAATTAAAACCGTTAAGGATGTTCATGTTGGTGATACTATTACAACTAGTGAAAATGGTGCTAAGGAGCCATTACCTGGATATAAAAAATTAAATCCCATGGTTTATTGCGGAATTTACCCAGTTGATAGTTCTAAATATAAAGATTTAAAAGATGCATTAGAGAAAGTAACTTTAAGTGATTCAAGTCTTGTTTATGAACAAGAAAGTTCTCAATCGCTTGGTTTCGGATTTAGATGTGGCTTTTTAGGTTTATTACATATGGATGTAATTCAAGAAAGACTTGAAAGAGAATATGATCTAACTTTAATAGCAACAGCTCCTTCTGTTATTTATAAAATAACATTAACTGACGATTCAATTATTGAAATAGATAATCCAGCGCTTTTACCAGAACCACAAAAAGTTAAGATAATAGAAGAACCCTATGTCAAGGTAACTATTATGACTCCTGATCAATATTTAGGAGATTTAATGGGATTATGCCAGGATAAAAGAGGAAATTATTTAGATATTGTATATGTTGATGATAATAGAAGAACATTAATTTATGAAATGCCTTTAAACGAAATAGTATTTGATTTTTTTAATAAACTTAAGTCAATATCAAAAGGTTATGCATCATTTGACTATGATTTATTAGGTTATAAGCAATCTAAACTTGTAAAAATGGATGTTTTATTAAATAGCGAAATAGTTGATGCTTTATCAACAATCGTACATAAAGATTTTGCTTATAATAGAGGAAAAAATTTAGTTGAAAAACTAAAAGAAATCATCCCAAGACAAAATTTTGAAGTACCCATTCAAGCCGCAATTGGGAGTAAAGTAATAGCTCGTGAAACTATTAAAGCTATGAGAAAAAATGTTCTTGCAAAATGTTATGGTGGAGATATTTCACGTAAGAAAAAGCTACTTGAGAAACAAAAAGAAGGAAAAAAAAGAATGAAGGCAATAGGTTCTGTTGAAGTACCTCAAGAAGCCTTTATTGCAGTTTTGAAAATAGATGACTAATCTTATAATTGTATGTGTTTATTACCTTTAATAGTTGGTAGAAATAGTGTAAAATATACTTAGGTAGGTAGGAACATGAAAAAAACGGAAATAACTAATTTATTATTAGGAATTTGAATTTCACTTAGTTTATTACTTTTAATGCCTTTTTTAATGCCTAATGGAAATAGTGGAGTACAGTTTGATTTTGTTACTTCTAAATCATTGTATTGGTATGTAAAATTTGTATATGTAATACTAGGACTACTTTATTTATTTACAACTTTTTTATCATCTTTTTTAAGTAATAAAGCAAAAAAAACTTTTACTATCATTAATATTGTAATTGGGGTTATTTCCGTATTTACAATTGGTATAAACCAAATATGAGATCTTAATTATTTATTATGACAAAGAAATATAATTATATTTGGTTCGTTTTGCCTAATTGTATTGAGTCAAACAATAAATATAATAAATCTTGTTGTAACTGAAAGAATTGCTAATATATCTGTAAATCAAGTTGTTGAAAACACTCAACAACAATTTATTAATGAAATGGGGCAAGAAGCTCAGAAAAATTATGTATTCGGAGAATCAATTGACCCAAGCACAATAATTAATAAAATTAATAGTATGAGAAGTGGATTAAACAAACCTTATGAAGATGCAATCAAAGAAATTGAAAAAACTGGTGAATTAAGCGGAATCAAAATAGATGAAT
Source organism: Spiroplasma corruscae (assembly GCF_002237575.1). Taxonomy (NCBI): domain Bacteria; kingdom Bacillati; phylum Mycoplasmatota; class Mollicutes; order Entomoplasmatales; family Spiroplasmataceae; genus Spiroplasma; species Spiroplasma corruscae. Next base: position 1,021,621 of record NZ_CP022535.1, on the reverse strand, counting down.
TTAAAATAAATGAAGAAGAACAAAATAAGATAATACCAATTTCAGTAAAAAAAAGTAAAGTATCTCAAGAAAATGAAGAGACAGAAATTGATTTTAATGATCCATTGTCGTTCGACGAAATGAATGAATATGAAGATATTAGAACAGCAGAAAAAAGCTCAATTAAGCAAACATTTAAATATATGTCAAGAAGAGCTGATAATGATGAGAATAAACACTAAAACTAAACTATATTAAATAGTTTAGTTTCTTTTTTTTATAATGTAAAATGTTATTTAAGGAGTACTTATGGATAAATTAAAAACTGTAAAACCTAAAAAACTAAAAAAGTCAAAAGAAATAATTAATAAATTAAAATACAGAAAGTATAGTGCAACAAATGTAATTATTAATACAATAATTGTTACATCAAGAATAATAATGTTACTCTTTGCATTCTCTGCACCTGTAATTTTTGTTTTAGCCTTAATATATGACCAAGGACTAAGATACTTATTTATCTACACTCTTTCTTTAATCACTTTTAAAAAAGGAAACATTTATAATCAAGAAACTGTAAACATTTCTCTTTGAGTTTATGCATTAATTGCTATTTTTGTTTTAATCATAAGTTTTGTTTTTGGTATAGCCTTTCCTTTTTTAACTAAGAATACCTGAAAAAAAAGAGCTATCTTAGCTTTTAATTTATTATTTTGACCATTATTATTTGGTGGAATAATTTATGTTATCAATTATACAATTCCTTTATTTGGCAATTACCCAGAAGTAGGAAGTTCTTCTTCAATTGATGAAAATAATGTAATTGCTTGATATTATACTGCATTAAAAAAAAGTTATAGTTACAAAAACACTTGACTAATAATTCTACAATCAATTTATATAATAATAATGATTTTTGGTATTTTCACTATTTTTGAGGCTGACCTAGCAAGGAGATTAAAAATTATTTATTGAGATGAAAGTTTTAATGAGCAAAACAATTATTCTTTAATGAATCATGTCCTTGAAGGTAGGGTAAATTTTGGTGAGGTAAGCAGAGATGAAATAAAACCAAAGTTAAAAGAATTAAATATTGAACAAAAAAAGTTAGTTGCACAAAAAAGACTAAATTATATATTAGAAGTTAAGAAAAAGAAGCAGGATAAGAAAGATGCAAAAAAACTTAAACATCATAAAAAAACTTAGTTATAAAGGAAAAATAATAGAGTATTTTCTAACCTTTAAATCTCAGAGGTACATTAGATTAAAAGTTGTAGATAAAAAAATATTAGTATCAGCTCCAATTCAAGCAGAGGATTGAGAAATCGAAGGCTTAATATACAAAAATATTAGTAAAATATTAAAAGTAATGAGTAATCAGGGCTCAATGTTTAATATATCTGAAGAAGGGTATATAAAAATATTTGGACAAATTAAAAAAGCATTTTTCCTAGAAAATCCATCGATTAATAGTCCTGAGTATGTATTTAAAGTTTATGAAAACGAACAAGAAACAATAAAAAAGATGTATAAGAAGTTATCGATTACTCATTTTAATTATTTTTTAAAAATAATTAATAAATGAAAAGATATAATGGGATTAGATTTTAAAAACCTTACAGTAAAAGAAATTAAGAGTAAATGAGGTGTTTGTTTTCCTGAAAAGTCAAAAATAGTATTAAATATTAGACTTATTCATTATCCAATCGAGGCATTAGAGTATGTCGCTGTTCATGAACTTGCTCATTTAGTTCATAAAAATCATTCAAAAAGTTTTTGAAATTACGTAGAACATATATTACCAAATTATAAAAATATGAGTGATATATTAAAAGTGGGAACATTATAAAGTATAATTAAATTATTGGAGTTTAAAAATGGGTTGAAAAAAAGAGTTTAAAAAACTAAAAAAAGAATTTAATAAAAGCAACTCAGTGTTTGATTATTCAGACGGTGTTTCAAGCATTATTAATTGAGAAAGATCAATGATGAATGCAAGTTACTGAAGCACTGATAATTTATTAGACCAGATAGATTTTTTTAATAAGGAATTAAAAAATGCAATAAGTGTCCAAAAAATTCCTGATAATCTTAAACCTTATACCTGAAGTTTTGGAAGGTTTAATATAGAAGAACAATTTTATTCATACCCTGCCGTAAGTTATTTCTCATCATTTTATGAATATCTTTCAAAAAAATTTGATTCATATTCATCAATGGTTATAATTATGGGTTTAACAAAGTTTACTTTTTATACAACAATAAAGTTTTGGAAGGTCTTTAATTATACTTTTTCAAATAAAAACATTGATGATGAACCTTTGAAAAAAATATTTGAAATTATGCAAAGAACATCAATAGATATATTAGACGGTATGGTTGAAAAAGCATCAAGAATTGTAAATGATAGAAAATTAGATGCTTATAAAAATCACTTACTAATTGAAGAAATCATTGATTTGGGTGATGAAAATACATACCATTGATCTAAGATGTTAGATCAAGCCGTTGATATTGTAATTGAAACATATATGTTCCAAAGCAATTATGGAACACACACAAGTAGTGCAAGATTTAAATCAAGTTTCTTTGATGAGGAACCAGAAAACTTTGACGACTTTTTTGAAAAGACAAAAACAATTGTCTTTAATGATGAAGTTCATGATGCATTCTCTTATTTTGGATTAACAAAGTTTGCTAAACCAGAAGAGTTTAAAAGAGTATATAGAAAGTTTGCAAAACAATTTCATCCTGATGTTAATCAAGAACCATACGCAGCAATTGAAATGAAGAAAATAAACGTATTTAAAACCATAATTGAACAATACTTCGATAAATATGAAGTTTAATAAGAGGCTATATTATGCAAAATAATGAATGAGTAGAACTAGTTAATACGGCTAAAAAGTTTTTAAAAAACTTTGCAAAAAAAGAAAAATATATAATTGAATCCTTAGCAAAATTCAGTGAAGAAATCGTAAGGGTTTCATCAATTTATACTCAAAATAGGAATCTTTTTTTTAAATTTTTTAACGATTATTATATTAATTACAGTATTCAATGTTCAAAAATACTATTATGTGCAGATAGTGCATCTAATATTATGCAGTTAAATGACGGTTTAAATGATAATTTAATTTTAATAAATATTTTCAAAGAGTTGTTATTTCTATTGGATGAATTAAAATATAGATATTTACAAACAGTTTTATTTATTTTAATAGAAAATAACGAGATCTCAAGTCTTAAGGATTGTGTTTTATTATTAAAAAATTCAAAGTTTGGTAAAAAGGACTCATTAAATAATGAGATAATAAACATCTTTAAAAAGAAACGTATAAAAAGAGATAAGTTTTATGAAGAATATTTAAATAAAGACTTATGAAGAGATATTGAAATGATAAACAAAGATTCGCTTGATACTATTAATTATGGGTCTAATTTTATTAAAGAAATAATTTCAAAAGATGAAGAGTTTGAAGATGATATGATTATAAACATATGAGCATTGTTAGCTATTAATATTTGCTATGTAGACTATTTAAATAGTTTAAAATAAGGAGTTATTGTGTTAAGAGATTATGATAATTATAGTTTTCTACCATATGAAATAATTAATAGAGAAATTTTAATTTTGTTCTCATTATTTGGTAAAGAAAACAAGTACTTAAATGATATTCAGAATGAGTGGTTTGAAAAAAAAGATTTAGATTCATTTAGAGACTTTATAGAAATTTCATTTGAAAAGAATGAAATTCAAGAAGATAAAATTGTAAATAGAGATAGTTTAAGTTGCCTACTTCGTTTAATGGCAATGTGCGATTGTTTTTATGATTATCAAAGTATGTATGATGCAACATTTAAATTTTTTGTAGATTCGAAAATCCAAACAATGGATCAGTTACAAGTTTATGATTTTGCATTTAAAGAGTTTGCAATTTCATTGCTAAAAGGTTTCGAAGAAGCTTTTAATAAGATTAGGATTCTTAAAAAATATGAAGTTATTATTGATGAAATAGGTTCTGCTTTAAGACAACTTAAAGAAAATGTTCAATTCCATATAATGATTGACGAATTTTATAGACTAAATGATTTAATTAGTGATTTATTAGATATATTGGAAGAAAATGATGATGGAAATTCTGAGTTTGAATCAGATAATGAAGTTATTTTGTATAACTTTGCGATTTACTATTCAACTAAATTCTATTTTAGTTTATTATTTAGAGAGTTAATAATTCAACAAGAAGAAAAGTTAACAAAAAAAGTTATAATGCATGAAAAACCTTTAATAATGGAAGAGGAGCTTAGAGTTAATGAAACAAAATTGGTTTCTGATTTACCAGAGGATATTTTTTATAGAACCTTGAAAAATTAGATAAGAAAATTTAGGAGAAGTTTATGAATAAAAAAATTATTAATATTGCTGTTATTGCTCACGTTGATGCGGGAAAATCAACACTTGTAGATGCCTTTTTAAGTCAAGCAGGAGTTTTTAGAGTAAATGAAGAAGTCAAAGAACAAGTTATGGATAGTGATGATCAAGAAAGAGAAAGAGGAATTACTATCTACTCTAAAAACTGTTCAATAGAGTATAAAGATTATAAGATTAATATAGTTGATACCCCAGGTCATGCTGATTTTTCGAGTGAAGTTGAACGTATTATGAAAACTGTTGATACAGTTATCTTGCTTGTTGATTCATCAGAAGGACCAATGCCACAAACAAGGTTTGTGCTTTCAAAGGCGCTTGAACTTGGTATAAACCCAATTTTATTAATTAATAAAATTGATAAAAAAGATCAAAGAGCATTAGAAGTAGTTGATGAAGTTTTAGAATTATTTATGGAATTAGATGCTAACAACCATCAATTAGAGTTTCCAACATTATTTGGAATTGCTAGAGAAGGGATTGCGCAATACTCAATTGAAGAAAAAAGCACAAACCTTGAACCTTTATTTGAAACTATAGTAAAACAAGTTGGATGTTACCCAATTGAGTATGTTAATGAACCCACTCAATTGCAAATATCTTCACTAGCTTATGATTCATTTATTGGAAGGCTTGGAATTGGTAGATTATTTAAAGGTACTTTAAAAGAAAACCAACAAGTAATTGTATCTAAAAATGATAAAAGCACTATTAAAGCTAAAATATCAGGTTTATTTGTGTATCAAGGTTTAAAACGTGTAGCGGTAAAAGAAGCGCAAGCGGGTGAAATAGTTGTTGTATCTGGTATTTCGGATTTAACAATTGGGGATACAATTTGTGATACTGAGAATGTTATTCCATTACCACCAATAATTATTGAACAACCAACAATGAGTATGAACTTTTTGGTTAATACTTCACCATTTGCAGGAAAAGTCGGCAAGTTTTTAACTACAAGAAATATTAAAGAAAGACTAGACAAAGAACTTGAAGTTAATGTTGGTCTAAAAGTTGAAACTCTAAGTGATTCTAACGCTGATGGATTTAAGGTTTTAGGAAGAGGAGAACTTCACCTTTCTGTATTAATTGAAACAATGAGAAGAGAAGGTTTTGAAGTTGGTATATCAAGACCAGAAGTTATATTCAAAGTTGATGAAAAAGGAAATAAACTTGAACCTGTTGAAAAAGTTGTTGTTGATGTACCAACTGAATTTTCAGGTACTGTAATAAATAAACTTAATCTTAGAAAAGGCGTTATGTTAGATATGCATTCAGATGGGTTAAGAGATAAAGTTACTTACAAAGTACCCACAAGAGGTCTAATTGGTTTTAAAACTGAATTTGTTAATGATACAAGGGGTGAAGGTGTATTCGTTAAATCAATTATTGGTTATGAAGAATATAAAGGAAAAATTGAAGGAAGACTCAATGGTGTGTTAGTTTCAATGGCCAATGGTGTAACTTTACCATATGCATTAAACAATTTAGAAGAAAGAGGTATATTATTTGTCGGACCTCAAGTAGAAGTTTATGACGGAATGATAATTGGGTTACATTCAAGAAATAACGATCTAAATGTTAATCCAACTACTGGAAAAAAATTAACAAATACTAGAGCTAGTGGTAGTGATGATTCTGTTAAATTAACCCCACCTAAAAAATTTACATTAGAAGAAGCTATTGAGTTTATTGAGTGAGATGAATTAGTAGAGGTCACTCCTAATGATATAAGACTTAGAAAAAAATGATTAACTGAAAATGAAAGAAAACAACACAGAAATGATCCACATTAATATTAACCAACAAGTAAATGCTTGTTTTTTTTAGATTTTTTTCCCACTTTATAAATAATATTGAAAAATAATCTACTAAAAAGTAGATTATTTTTATTAAATGTTTTTAAATAGAGTTATTATTAGTTATGTAAGGAGAAAGTTTATATGTCAAAAATAGTTAATATAAAAGCATACGAAGTACTTGATTCAAGAGGTTTCCCAACTGTTCAAGTAGATGTAACAACAGAATTTGGGGGATTTGGATCTGCTAAAGTTCCTTCAGGAGCATCAACAGGTTCAAGAGAAGCATTAGAGTTAAGAGATGGAGACAAGAAAAGATACAATGGTAAAGGTGTTCTAAAAGCAGTTGCGAATGTAAATGATAAAATAGCACCTAAAGTTATTGGTATGGAAGTAACTAACCAAGTTGAAATAGATTTATTTATGTGTAAACTTGATGGGGATGATTTCAAAAAAAACCTAGGAGCAAATGCAATTTTAGGTGTATCACTAGCAGTTGCTAAAGCGGCAGCTAGTGAATTAGAAATTCCTTTATACAGATACATTGGTGGAGTTAATGCAAGAAGATTACCAGTTCCAATGTTAAACGTTATTAATGGTGGAGCACATGCAGATAGTGCAATTGACTTCCAAGAATTTATGATTATGCCAGTAGGAGCACCTACATTTAAAGAAGCTTTAAGATGAGCTTCAGAAACTTTCCAAGCATTAAAAAAATTATTACACGATAAAAATGATATTACTGCTGTTGGAGATGAAGGTGGATTTGCACCTAACTTTGAATGAGCATACAAAGAACATACTTTAGAAAATTTCAAAGCAAAATCACCAGTGGAAGTAGCATTGGACTTATTAGTTGAAGCAATTAAAATTGCTGGTTATGAAACTGGAAAAAATGGAATCATGATTGCAATGGATTGTGCAAACTCAGAATTATACATTGATGGTAAATATCACTTCAAAAAAATTGAAGCATTAACAGGAAAAGAATATGCTTTTACAACTAAAGAAATGATTAACTTCTTAGATAAGTTAGTAGAAAACTATCCAATTATTTCTATTGAAGATGGATTAGCAGAATCAGACTGAGAAGGATTCCAAGAACAAGTTAAAGTAATGGGAAGTAAAATTCAAATAGTAGGTGATGACTTATTTGTTACAAACCCAAAAATTACTGCAGAAGGTATTGAGAAAAAAGCTGCTAACTCTGTACTAATTAAAGTAAACCAAATTGGTACATTAACAGAAACAATCGAAACAATTCAAATGGCTCAAAAAGCTGGATGAACTGCTGTTACTTCACATAGATCAGGTGAAACTGAAGATACTACAATTGCTGACTTAGCAGTTGCGTTAAATACAGGACAAATTAAAACTGGTTCAATGTCAAGATCTGATAGAATTGCAAAATACAATAGATTATTAGAAATTGAAGATGAATTAGGTGATGCAGCAATCTATGATGGATATAAATCATTCTATAACTTAAAATAATTAATTTATATTACTAATGAACTTTTACTAATAAATAAGTAAAAGTTTTTTATTTATATATAATATATTTATGGTGAAATTCAATGGCAATTAAAAATGACAAAAAAATAAATAAGCACTATTTATTTTTAATAATTATGATAACCTTATTTCTTGTTTCAATCCCACTTATAATATTTGATTATAAGATTTCTCAATTGATTCCAATTTCAATGGCAGAAAATCCGTTTTCAGTTTTTTTTGATGAGTTTGGTTTTGGTATAACTTTTGTACCCATTTACTTTATGCTTCTAATATTCATATTAACCATATCTTCTGGCTTGATAAAAACTAAAAAGAATAAAAGGTTAATATATATAATATTTCAAATAGTATTCATTTTAGTAAACTTGTTATTTTATTACTATAATGATTCATTCGCTTACATTAAAGGTAATAAATATTTACTTACAAAATTATTATCAAGTATGATTTCAATTATTATTTTCTTTTCTACATACTTAGGAATAAATATATATATTTTCAAAAAAAAGCTTCATAAAGATTTATATTGATTGACTAATATTTCTTCAAAAACTGGATACGCTTTTTTTGTAATATTCTTTTCTCAAATAAGTTTACAGCTTATTAAGGTTATATTTGGTAGAAATAGACCAGACGATGTGCTTTTTAATAATCAAACTTTTTATTATGCGTTTGAACCAAATTTTAATAAAACAAGGGGTTCAAGTTTTGTAAGTGGGCATGTATTATCAGCTGGGTTATTATTTATTTTTCTATTCTTTCTATACATTCCAAATAAAAAAACAAAAATGATTAAAATAATACTTATAGTAGTATTCAGTATTATATCTCTATTGGTTGGTATTTCAAGAATAACAATGTTAAAACATTTTGCTACTGACGTATATTTTTCTGGTGTATTATTGTTTGTATTCTTTTATTATTCTAAGGATGTTGTTCATTGATTCAGGAAAAAAATGAGACCAAGAAATGTTTAAGTATATTGGATTAGATATAGGATCAAAGACTGTAGGAATTGCAGTTAGTGAAGGTTATTTTGCAACACCTTTTAAAACAATTAGATTTGAAGAATATGATTTTGAAAAAGCAGTTAGTGATTTATTATTAATTTTTAATAAGAATAATTTTGAAAAAATAATTGTTGGTTATCCACTGAATATGAATGGTACTAAAGGACATAGAGTTGATATGGTAGATGACTTTATTTATTTACTTGTTAAACAATTTAATATAGATGAAGATAAAGTAATAGTTAAAGTTGATGAAAGATTAACAACTAGAATAGCAAATAATATAATGAGCGACTCTAATATGAGCATAAAACATAAGAAGCTTAATAAGGATCAAATTGCAGCAAAATTTATTCTTGATTCTTACTTAAATCAATTGAAGAAGTAATATAATAGTTTTTGGAGGTAGCAAATGGATAGACACCCATTAGTAAAAAAAGTATTAGTTGATAAAGTTGAAATAGATAGTAAAATTGATTCATTAGCAAATGAAGTTAATTCATATTATAAAAATAAAAAAGTTAAAGATAATACCGTAGTCATAATTGGTTTATTAAAAGGGTGTATACCTTTTATGGCAAGTTTAATAAAAAAGTTTGACTTTCAATGTGTAATTGATTTTATGATTGTTTCATCATATGGAGGTACTTTAACAAATATACACGAACCAAAGATATTACATAACATTAATACAGATATAAAGGACGCAGATGTTTTAATTGTTGAAGATATTATTGATACCGGAATTACATTAAATTTCATGAAAGATTACCTTGAAAAAAAAGGTGCAAAAGAAGTAAAAGTCATTACTTTAGCATCTAAACCAAACAAATTAAAAACCAATATAAAACCTGACTGAAATGGGTTTGAGTTTGGAGATGAATTTTTGATAGGATATGGATTAGATTACCAAGAGAGGTTTAGAAATCTACCTTATATCGCTATTTGTGACACTGATAAACTAAATGATTGAGAGTGGTAATTATGAAAAAAATAGATATTGATAAAATTAATAAAAACATGAGCTCTTTAAAAAAAATGTTTGTTATAAAGAGATTATCATTTTATAACTTTATCGCAAACATTGTTCTGTTTTTTTTGTTAATAATTTCTGTAATTGTTAACGAAACGATATTAAAGAATATAATTATGCATTATATTAATTTAGGTTTCTCAGGGTATTTATTATTAATATTTACTTTTATAGGTTGATTCTCAACTGAGTACTATTATAGAGATATAAAAGTGATTGATATAGAGTGAGAAAAGTTGCATAGTATATTTAAAAATAAGAGAATAGTCGAGTTAAGCTCCATAAAGTTTATAATTGTGAATATAATTTTAAGTTTTGTTTCAGTAATCATTTTTATATTTGAAATATTAGCATCATTTAAACACAATACTATGGTTAGTGAGATTGGAATAATATCAATTCATTTACTTATTATTCCAGCATTTGTAAGAATGTTTGAATCAATTATTGAGTCACTACAAAGGTTTAAGAAATTATTAGACCACTTTTTAATAAAACAATTTGATACGCTTGAAAATTTATTTGAACATGTAAAGTTTGAAAAAAATAATACAAGATTATTGTTTTTAGACTATAACTTGGAGAGTAAACACAATATTTTTTTATTAACTTCCGACTATCTAGTGTCAGACCAAAGAACAGAAATTGAAAAAGCTAATGAATTAATATTAAACACATATAAGGAATTATGAAAACAATATTTAAGCGTTTTTACTATATATTTATCTGATGATATTAAAAAAGCAAGAAAAAGATTTTTACATAAGGTAAGAAGAATATTAATTTATTATTTAGTAATATGAGATGACTTCTTTGATTTTAAATAGATTTTATTTAATTTATCTTTTACATATTTTAACAATTTTTGTATTTATTTATTATAAGGTTTATTATTAATAATATAGAGTTGGAGGTAAACAATGATAAAAAAGATAGGTGTTTTAACATCAGGTGGAGACGCACCTGGTATGAATGCAGTTATTTCATCAGTTGTAAAAGCGGCAATTTCTAAATCAATAAAACCTTTTGTTGTCAGAGATGGTTATAAAGGATTGTATAACGATTGAATAGAAGAAGTTGATGCTATTTTTGCTGATAATATTATTTCAAAAGGTGGAACAGTAATAGGTTCCGCAAGATTCCCAGAATTTAAAGAAGAAGAAATACGAAAAGTAGCAGTAGAAAATCTTAAAAAAAGAGGAATAGAAGCACTTGTTGTAATTGGTGGTGATGGAAGTTACCAAGGTGCTGAAAAGCTTACAAAAATGGGTATTAATTGTATTGGAATACCTGGAACAATTGACAATGACATTGTGTCATCTGACTATACAGTTGGTTTTGATACAGCTCTAAATACTGTTGTTAGATCAATTGATTCAATTAGAGATACAATGCAATCTCATAATAGATGTAGTGTTGTTGAAATTATGGGTAATGGATGTGGTGATTTAACGTTGTACGGTGCAATAGCAACTGGTGCAGAAGTGTTTTCAACAAAAGAAAGTTTCTTATCAGAAGAAGAAATTGTGAAACAAGTTGAAATTTTAGCAAAGGAGAAAAAAAGAAGTGTAATTGTAGCAGTCGCTGAAAAAATATATACAGATGTTCATTCATTAGCAAGTAAAATCGAAAAAGCTTCAGGATATGTCACACGAGCAACTGTTCTTGGACATGTCCAAAGAGGTGGAACCCCAACTGCTATGGATAGATATTTAGCTGTAAATTCAGGTATCTTTGCAGTAGATAAATTAGTTGAAGGTAAGGGCGGACTGTATATTGGAATGTCTGAAAATAAATTAGTAGCAAGAGATATTGAATCGACATTAAATATGCCAAGAGTTGATAAAACTGAAGAATATACTAAAATTAGAGAAATAAACAAAGCTATTTAGCAGAAGGTGGATATATAGAAATGAATAAATTAGAATTTTATGAACCAAATAAAATTGATAAAAAAATAAAACGTACAAAAATTATTACTACTATTGGACCAAGTACAAATGGTAAAGATGAAATTAGAAAATTATTTGAATCAGGTATGAATGTTGTGAGGTTAAATTTCTCACATGGTAAGTATGAAGAACATGAACAAAAAATTAAGGCTTGTTTAGAATTAAGAGAAGAAATACAAAAACCAATCTCAATCTTATTAGATACAAAAGGACCGGAAATAAGAGTTGGTAAAATGATTGACGGAGCACAAGAAATTAAGGCTGGATCAGATGTAAGAATATACACTACACCAAAAGAATATTCTGACAGAGAGTGTAAGGGAACAGAAATGACTGTGTCTTATGATATGAGTGTTGATTTAAAACCTGGTGATACTGTATTAGTTGATGATGGAAAACTTACATTAAATGTTTTAAATGTTGAACCTGGAGTTGTTTTATGTAGAGCATTCAACTCACATATAGTAAAAACTAATAAAAGAATTAACTTACCTGGAGTTGATTTCTCATTACCATTCTTAAGTGAAAAAGATATAGCTGATATTAAATTTGGTATTGATCGTAATATTGATTATATTGCAGCAAGTTTCGTTAACACAGCTGATAACGTAAATCAAATAAGAGAAATTTTAAAAGAAAAAAATGCAGCACATATACAAATAATTTCAAAAATTGAGTCTAAAATAGGGATTTTTAATATAGATTCTATTGTTGAAGCATCTGATGGTATTATGATTGCCAGAGGGGATTTAGGGCTTGAAATACCTTATTATGAAGTTCCATATTGAGAAAAACAAATAATAAGAAAATGTCGTAAAGCAGGAAAAATTGCAATAGTTGCAACACAAATGCTTGAATCAATGACTGATAATCCTCAACCAACTAGAGCTGAAGTAACTGACGTTTATTATGCAACAGAACTAGGAGCAGATGCTACAATGCTAAGTGGTGAGTCAGCAACTGGTATATATCCATTTATAACTACAAAAACTATGGCTACAATTAACAAAAGAGCAGAGTTAAGTTATTATGGAAAAATATACTATGACAGAGCATTAGAAGTTGCAAGATCTACTTCAAGTGGTAAAAGAGCAGAAATCGCTGATGAGTTAGCAAATATTACAAGAAATGGTAAGTATGAATTTGCTGTTATATTATCTCGTACTGGAGAATTGTTAAAAACAATCTCAAAATTTAGACCTAATGTAACAATACTTGGTGTTTGTCAAGAAGATAAATTATTAAATGCATTTGGTGCTTGACATTCAATATTTATGAACAAAGTAAATGATATTGATAAATGTTGATCAAACCAAGAAGAAATTAATGAAATTGCAAGATTCTGAGGAGTTAAAAAAGGAGAAGAATTCCTTGTCGTTAGATCTGAAGAAATTAAAGTTTGCAAATTCTAATTTACGATAAATATGAATAATGAATGGAACTAAATAATTCTACTTATATAAAAAACTACTAATAATTGAATTTGTCAATTAAAATTGACATTCAAAAAATACTTTCTCCATACAAAATTAGTATGGAGTTTTTTTATTCTATATTACTCGTTGTATATAATTAAAAAACAATATATTAATAGAATATTTTTGAAACATTCATTAAAAACAAACAGGGATAAAATATTTCAATAGACAGAGAATTTGTATTTTCTAGTGGATTAGTTCATTACTTTGTTAATATAAATAAAAGTATAATTTATTTAATGTCTAAAAAGGTTTTACACAATTCCACTACATAAAGTTTGAATCGTTTATTTAAAGAAAATATTATCAAAACTTTCTATAATTGTTCTAATCAATTTACTAATAATTTAAAAATAATAAAATGTAATTTAGCTAGTCAAATAAACCATCTTTTAAAAAAATAGTCTACTTAGATTTTTACATTCTTAACTTGTAACATTACTTTTATAATAAAAAAATACACAAGGTATTATAGAATATTTTGGTTTTTTTAGAACTTTATATTTCGTTAATTAATTAGTTTAGTATTTATTTAAATCAAATCAAAGATTGAATTACATCTAAAATTTTACTTCAACATATTTTTAAAATATTGTGTAAATAATTTCAATTTTTAGATATAATATTAGTGCAAAACCACTTTTAATATGTATCATTTAAGTGATTTTTAAATAAATAATTAAAAAATAAGGCTTTTTCTATTATGAAATTGCACTTTTTTTTTGTAAATTATCATAGGAGGATAAGATGAAAAAAATAGAAAATAAAATCAAACGTACCAAAATTATTACAACTCTTGGTCCAAGTGTTCATTCTAAAGAAGCAATTAAGGAATTATTTGATAGAGGAATGAATACAATTCGTTTAAACTTTTCTCATGCAGATTTTCAAGAACACGGGGAAAGAATTAAATGAGTAAAAGAATTAAGAAAAGAAATTAATAAACCAATCTCAATCTTATTAGATACAAAAGGTCCAGAAATTAGAATTGGAAAAATGAAAGATGGTAAACAAGTAATAAAAGCAAATTCAACTGTTACTATCTATACTGATCCAAGTGAATTCTCAACAAGAGAATGTTCAGCTGAAGAATTACAAATGTCATATGATATGAGTCAAGATCTTAAAGCGGGCGATACTGTATTAGTTGATGATGGAAAACTAACAATGCACGTAGTTAAAGTTGAAAAATTCAAAGTAACTTGTAAAGCTTTTAACACACACGTTGTTAAAACTAATAAAAGAGTTAACTTACCTGGAATTGAATTTACATTGCCATTCCTAGCTGAAAAAGATTATAACGATATTAAATTTGGTATTGAACAGGGAATAGATTATATTGCAGCTAGTTTTGTCAACTCAGCTGACAATGTAAATGAAATTAGAAATATATTAAAAGAAAATGATGCAACTAATGTTCAAATTATCTCAAAAATTGAATCACAAGTTGGTTGTGACAACATCGATTCAATAATAGAGGCATCTGATGGAATAATGGTAGCTAGAGGAGATCTAGGTCTTGAAATTCCTTATTATGATGTTCCGTATTGAGAAAAACAGATTATTAGAAAATGTAGAGAAAAAGGAAAAATAGTTATTGTTGCAACACAAATGCTAGAATCAATGACTGATAATCCTCAACCAACAAGAGCAGAAGTAACTGACGTTTATTATGCAACAGAACTAGGAGCCGATGCAACTATGTTAAGTGGAGAATCTGCTAATGGAGATTTCCCATTCATAACTGTTGAAACAATGGCTACAATTAATAAAAGAGCTGAAATGGAATTTTATTCAAAACTATATTATGAAAAACAACTACAAAATGCTCAAAAGTCAACTAGTGGTAAAAGAGCGGATATTGCAAATCAATTAGCAAATAGCACTATATCAGGTCAGTATGAATTTGCAGTAGTTGCTTCTCGTACTGGAGAATTGTTAAAAACAATCTCAAAATTTAGACCAAATGTAACAATACTTGGTGTTTGTGATAACGAGAAATTATGAACTAGTTTTGGTTCATGACACTCAATATTTATGAACAAAGTAAATAATTTAAATGAATTTATAGAAAATGAAAATGAAATTATTGAATTAGCAAAAAATTGAGGAGCTCAAAAAGGAACTAAGTTCTTGTTTGTAAGAAATGAAAATATTAAGGAAATAGAAGTAAATTAATTTACTATATTAAACTAGAAATGGAATATTTATGTCGGATAAAATAAGCAATCTTGAAATAGAAATAAATGAGTTAAAAAAACACGATTACACTTTATTAGATGGTGAACATTCATTTATGCTATGTGGAACACTTGGTGGTTTTAAGGCATCTATAAAAAAAATTCAATACACAATTATTAAACAAATTTTATTAGGACTAATGAGTGGTGTTATTATTGGTTTTGGGTATATTGCATGCCTGACTGTAATGCAAGGCTTACCTTCAAACCTAGAATCATTAGTTCTTGGAATAATATTTCCTGGATGTATTATTCTTATAACATTTTTAGGAGGAGCTCTTTTCACAAGCCACTCTCTAGCAACTATACCTATGTTAAAAGGTTGTTTAACTTTTAGAGAATATATTAAGGCAATTGTTTCTGTTCTAGTTGGAAATTTCTTAGGTACTTTGCTATTTGCTTTACTATATGTTGCAGCTGGAGGGTTTCATAATACAGCTGAAGGAAGTATAGCTCAAAAAATTTACGAAACAGGGGCACATAAATTATATGGTGTAGCCGATCAATTAATGGGAACATTAATGTGAGGGACTTGTGCAATAACTTTTATTTATAGTTTTTTCTCAGGTATATTGTGTAATTTAGCAGTTTCTGCTACATTACCATTAACAAGCGCAACTAAAAGTCCAACCTCGGCTATATTATTATTAGTTTACCCTATTTTATATTTTGCTATTGGTGGATTTCAGCATGGACCAGCTAATTCATTCTTCATGTGAATGATGTTGTTGGAGTGCATATTTACTCAAGACTGAGCATCAACAAATCAAACCCTTACTCCAGAATTTATACATGTTTTAATATTCTTTTGTTTAAGTACAATCCCAACTTTATTAGGTAATTGACTTGGTGGAAGTTTTTTAATGGCTGGAATTTTACACACAATAAATAAAAAATATACAACTTTATTATTTATGAAATTAAAGCTTGAAAAGTACGAAAAAATTCTTATGTTGACAAAACTAAATAAAGATAAGATTGAATTAAAAAAAGAAGAAAAAAGAATTAAGCAAAATTAATACTTGTAAAAAAGTAAAAAAGTAGTATATTAATTAAATATATTAAGACCATTTATGGTCTTTTTTAATTAGCATAGGTGATATTATGAAAAAAAAGTTTGTAAGTGATAAAGCATTTAGTAAAAAAAAGTTCTTTGCATCTATTAAATTAATGGGTGAATGCATAAAAGCACATCCATTAGTATTTTTTTGTGCATTATTTTTTATAATTATTGATTCAATAGTCTTCACTTCATTAGCGATAATTATCAATAAACTAATAACTACACTAGAAAATGATACAACTATTAAGTTTTTAGTTTGAGATTTTAATTATTGGAATTGAGCGGTTTTTGGTATTTGTTGATATATACTTTATATATTTCTTGAATTTTTTACAAACTTCTTTGCAAGTTTATTTGCAAGAAAAACAGAAATATATTTAAGATTAAAGGCATTACAACACCTAGTAGAAATAGATATGAATTATTATTCAAAAAATCAAATTGGTTTAACTATGTCAAGAGTTATTAATGATAGTAGTAATGCAGGAGATGCTTTTAATGAGTTTCTAATAAATTTAGTATATGCCGTATCTAGTTTAATTACCATGACTACTTTGTTGTTTACAATTGATGTTGAATTAGCTTCAATAATATTTGGATATTTTATTATTATGACAATAGTGATCTGAGTTTTATTTATTTATTATCGTAGAGCAATTATAATCGCATTTGATGTAAGACAAAAAATAGATGCTGATATAACAGACCGTCTAATCAGTGTAAGAGTTATAAAATCAACTGGTACTGAAAATTACGAAGTTTCAAGAGCGAAAGATTTACATAAGGTATATGAAAAAAAAGCAAAAATATCAGTTATTTTTCAGACAATTTTAAATGTTTTTGTCGGTGTTTTCTCATGGTTTATGCCAATTATCGCAATTCTTCTTGTTGTTTGAATTCATAATGACTTAGACCCAAGCAGTTTATCAATTTTGATCGTATCATTTTCAACTGCTTGTTATAACATGTTATATGGTCTTTTGATACTACCAACTGCAATGAGAGGTATGACAAGACTTTCTAACTGTGTTATGAGATTAAATTATATATATAATGCTAAAAGTTTAATAGAATTTAGAGTTGATGGAGAAGTTATTGAGCAAGTTAAGAAAATAGAATTTAAAAATGTAAGATTTTGATACCCGGATGAACCCAATAAAGTTATATTACAAAGTTTTAGTTATTTGTTTGAAAAAGGGAAAAGGTATGCAATTGTTGGACAAAGTGGAGTAGGAAAATCAACTATAGCAAGATTATTACTTAGATACTACGACGTACCTCAAGGAGAAATTTTGCTAGATGGTATTAATATCAAGGATTTAAAAAAAGCAGATTATTTAGCAAGAGTAGGTTATGTTGAACAAGACCCACAAATACTTTATGGAACTATAATGGATAATTTATTATATGCTAACTTTGGTAGAACTAAACTCGAAGCAATTGAAGCTTCAAAAAAAGCCAAACTTCACTCATTTGTATTAACTTTACCAGATGGATATAATACTGTACTTGGTGAACGCGGATTCATTTTTAGTGGTGGACAAAAACAGCGCCTAGTAATTGCTAGAATGATTCTCAAAAATCCAGAAATTTTAATATTAGACGAAGCAACAAGTGCATTAGATAATATAGTAGAAAAAGAAATAAAAAAAGAATTGGATAGTCTAATGAGAGGTAGAACTACAATTTCAATAGCACATAGATTAAGTACAATTAAAGAATTTGATCAAATAATAGTTCTTGATGAAAAAGGTATTAATGATGTTGGTACTTTTAAAGAGTTGATTTCTAAGGATGGTAGATTCAAAAAATTATATGAACTATCTCTAATTAAATAATATAATTGATTTGTACGTAAGGAGAATCACGATGTTAGCAACACTTTCAAACAATACATCTTGGATTTTATTTGGTTTTGGCATTGCAGGGTTATTAGTAGGTATACTATCAACAGTTTTTTTTCTAAGGTTTCGTAAGTTAAAAAAAATTCAAAAAGAGTCTTTTGATTTAACACCTGGGAAATATAAAATATTTAGATTTTGACAATATTATGGAATTATAATATTAGCACTAACAGGCTATATAATGTTTGTCATATTTATTCCAATTTCAGTCGAACAACTATTAAAATAAAAATTTTTTCCATTAGCTTAATAAAATATAATAATATTTTTGTTATAATATGTAAAGAGCTTATTTTTGCTCATAGAAAGGTAATTACATGGCAGAAATTAAAGTTAATGCCACTTCCAGTGGTAAAAAAGTTAAGACTAAAGTTAAAGATCCTAATGGTCCTAAGGCGTGAAGTAAATTTCTGACTTTATTGCAAGAATTAGGTAAAACTTTGCAGTTTCCAATTGCAGTACTACCATTTGCAGCTATCCTAAATAGATTTGGTGCACTAGGAATGGAATTGGCACCTGAACATAGTGTTGGTTGATGAATTTCTATGATTATTCAGAAACCTGGTAGTATACCGTTTGATAACCTACCATTATTGTTCGCAATAGGTTGTGCTTTTGGGTTAGCCAAAGATCATAGAGGAGAAGTTGCCTTAGTAGCGGTAATTTTTTATTTGGCTATAGCTGCACTTACATCTGAACACACACTACCAGAAATGATTTATGGTGGTGTTAATCAGTTTGAAGCTGTTGAACAAGTAGTCAAGGATGGAAGATTGGTAACAGAATCTCACTGATATTCAAATTTAATTTATGTACCGACTTTTGGTGATAGTGAGCAAAAAGTTGTTAATGGTGCAACATATGTATTAAACATAGGAGTTTTGGGAGGGATTGTAGCCGGTTGTTTTTCTGCATTCTTTTACAATAGATTGAAAGATATTAAACTTCCTATGGCTTTATCATTTTTTGGGGGAAGAAGATTTGTACCAATGGTTGCTATTGCAGCATCAATACCATTAGCATTCCTTTTCTCAATTGTATGACCATGAATTCAGTTAGGATTGATTAAGTTTGGAACAGCTGTTGCAAACCCTTCAAACCCTGCAGTAGCAATACCAGGGACAATGGTGTACGGAATTTTAAATAGATTATTACTTCCATTTGGCCTACACCAAATTCTAAATACATTCTTCTGATTCCAAATGCCACTTACAGGAGATATTATAAAACCTTGAACAGGAGAAATAGCTAATGGTAATAATGGAAATCCATTATTAGGTCAATTAGTTAATGGAGATATTAATGCATTCCAAAAAGGAGTTTCTACATCAGGGTTGTTTCAATCAGGATTCTTCCCAATTATGATGGGTGGATTACCAATGGCAGCTGTAGCTATGATTATGGCTGCTAATAAAGATAAGAGAAAAGAAGTTGCGGGATTCTTAGGTGGTGTTGCAGGTGTTTCATTCCTAACAGGTATAACAGAACCAATTGAATTCTCATTTGTTTTTATTGCTCCAGCACTTCTTGCAGCACATGCCGGTTTAACAGGTGTTTTTGTAGCAATAACAACAGCTATGAAAATTCAAGTAGGGTTTGGATTTAGTGCCGGATTCATTGATTATGCAATATCATTTGCACAATCATGAGGATTGGCAAAACACAATGATAGCTTAATATTATCAAACCCATTGTGATTATTGCTATTAGCGACTGCTGCTGGATTTATATACTTCATTGTATTTTACTTCCTAATTAAGTTGCTTAAAATACAAACTCCTGGTCGTGAGTTAATTGATTCAAATTCAATTGTAGCAAAATTATCTGATACTAAAACATTAAATAAAAGTGGTGATAAATACCAAACTAAAGCAAGTGTAATACTTGAAGCTTTAGGAGCAGATAATATAGTTTCAATAGATAATTGTGCAACAAGATTAAGACTAATATTAAAAAACAATGCTAATGTCGATGATGCGAAAGTTAAATCAGCAGGAGCGTTCGGATTAAAAAGACTAGGTACAGAAGGTTTACAAATAGTTATTGGACCTGATGTTGAGCATGTAGCAAACGCTCTTAAAGAGCAATTAAACGGTGTAAAAAAATAACTTAAATATTAAAATGGGAAACCATTTTAATTTTTTTTGGAGGTGTAACAATAATGAGTTTTATATTTGATACAGATATAAATTATATTTTTACTTTTTGTAAAAAATGTTGAGATTTCAAAAAGTTTGTATTTAGAGAAGCGATAAATTTTGATAAGAATGAATATACTATTGGTTTGTGTACTAATTGTAACAAGGAGCAAAACATTAATTTATATGAAGCAAAGGATTATTATTTAAAATTAAATAATAATAACTATTAATGAATCTACCATATTGAATTATTCTCATATTATTATTTATTGCAGTTATTTTATATTTTGTTATACCTTGAAAAAAAATTAGAAAATGAAGAAAAAGTAAGAGAGACATAGTAAACAAACCCAAGGACTTAAATGGTAACCGTGAACTTGATATAGATATAGATATTGACGAATCGCAAAAGGAATTAGTGATTAAAAATAATGGTCAGAAACCATTATATGGTGTCTTTAATTGATTCGGAAGTAAACAAGCATTAAGAGATAAAGCATTAGTATATGTTAAAGAGGAATTGGATTGTTGTGAATTGTGCGCACCATTCGAAAATAAGATCATATCTTTAGAAAAGTATGACAAAAATTTCATTACCATGAGTGAGGCAATTTCCAAAGGATATCATCACATTGGGTGTAAACACATTGATATTAACTATTTTCCTAATGAGACAAAGTTACCAGAAAATATTTATACCACTAAACAAAAAAAAGCGAAACACCGTATTATATTAGATTTATTTAGGCAAGAGCAAGAATTAAGAAACTTAATATACAACTTCGATAATAATATTGGTGATGTCAAAAAAAAAGATATTGATAATAAGAAAAACGCGATAAAAGAATACTGTAAAGTTAACTCAATTAAGTATTCCCAACTTAAAGAAAATCCAAATTTAAAGGATATTGATAAATTTAGATATAATTAAACACATAATATGTGTTTTTTATCTTTTATAGAATTAAATTGTACTTTGAATTCTAATGTATAATAATTATATAATATCTTAAACTAGGGAATAATTGCATAAAAGGAGTTATATGATTTTGTTTGATGAGTACAAAAATTATATTGGAAATACATTAACGTGAAACTTTTTGTTATTTAGATTTAAAGGAGAATATAAATGATAGACTTAAAGTATATTGAAGAAAATAAGGAAGAGGTCAAAAAAAACCTTTCAAGAAGGAATGAAAGTTACAAGACTCAAATTGATGAAGTTATAGAATTAAATACTCAAAGAAAGTCTTTACAAAAAATTGTTGATGATCTTAGATTTGAAAGAAATAAACTTTCAAATAGTTTTTCCGAATTAGATAAAGATGAAAAAGAAAAGACAAAACAAAAAGTTAAGTCAATTAACGAGAAACTAGAGTGTAATGTTGAAAAGTTAAAACAAATTAAAGAAAGTATGGATAAAATATTAAATTCTTTACCAAACTTATTAGACAATAGCACACCCGATGGAAATGACGAAGATGATAATGTTGAATTATTTAGTTGAGAACCTAGTTTATGAAAAACAAAAAATATAGATCATTGGGATATTGCTGAAAAGCTTAACTTAGTTGACTTTAAATTAGGAGCAAAGTTCTCGGGTTCAAGATTTGTTGTTTATAAAGAAAATGGGGCAAAGTTAATTAGAGCATTAGGGTGAGTTTTGTTAGATTTTCATATAAAAAATGGGTTTAAAGAGTTATCTGTTCCTGTAATTGTTAACCCAAACTTAATGTATGGAACTGGACAATTACCAAAGTTTGAAGAAGATGCTTTTAAAACAGGGGAACAATACTTAATTCCAACAGGAGAAGTACCTTTAACAAATATTTATAATAACGAGGTTATTGATAGCAAAATGTTGCCTATTTATTTAACAACAAATAGTTTATGCTTTAGGAAAGAAGCTGGAAGCGCTGGTAAAGATACAAAGGGCTTAATTAGAATGCATCAATTTAATAAGGTTGAAATGGTAAAAATTGTAAAACCAGAAACTTCATTTAAAGAGTTAGAAGAAATGATGCAAAATGCGTCAGATATACTAAAGTTATTTAATTTAAGACATAGAGTAATAAAATTATGTTCAGGAGACATTGGGTTTAGCTCTACAAAAACTTATGACTTAGAGGTTTGATTTCCAGCCCAGGAAAAGTTTAGAGAAATATCTTCATGTTCTAATTGTCTCGATTTCCAAGCAAGAAGAATGAATACAAGGTATAAGGAAGATGATAACACTATGTTCGTTCATACATTAAATGGTTCAGGGCTTGCTATTGATAGATTATTTGCAGCAATTCTTGAAAACTATTATGAGGATGGAAAATTAAAATTGCCAGAAGTATTAAGACCATATTTTGAAAACAAAGAATATTTATAGAAGGAGAATTTATGGAAATAAATATTGGATCTAAAGAGTTTAAAATTGACTCCCCAATTAAAATTAGCGATTTATTAGAAAAAAACAAAATAGATCACAACAAATATGTAGTAAAAATTAATGATCAAATATTACCAAATGAGGCTATAATTGTAAAAAGTTGTAATTTAGAATTAGTTGAAATAAATGAAAATCTAATTAAAAAATCAATAAATTATTTATCAAAACTTTTTATGGAAGCTAGTGTAACAAACTGTTTTAGTAATGTTGAAATATCAATACAAAGAAATGATATAAATGATGAAACTTGTAGTATTGTTTTTAACTCAGATAATAGAGTGAAAAAAGAAGAGTTAGAGAATATAAAAAAAGCATTTATAGAATTAGTTACTAAAAAGGATATACAATTTAACTATGCAAAAGAATATAGTAACTATTATAAATTTAATTTGCTAAAACAAAAACTTAATTATGATGTTGTTAGTTATCCATCTGTTGAAGTTGGTGGTAATATATTTATTGTTAGATTCCCAATCATATTAGATAAATATAATATAAGAACTTTAGAAATATTAAATCTCTCTGGTGAATATTTCAACAATGATGCTTCTGAATTAATGTTACAAAAAATAGATTTTGTTGTTGCTAATGATAAAAAAATGCTTGCAAAAGTAGTTAAAGCTATTGAAGAAAGAAGATTAAGAGACCACAGATATATTAATGAAAACTTAGAAATATTTAATATTGACCCATTAATTGGATTAGGATTACCATTTTGGTTACCAAACGGCGCAATTTTAAAACAAGAAATTAAAAAATTTCTTATGGAAAAAGAATTTGAGTATAGGTTTGTACAAATAGAATCACCAGTTTTGGGTTCAAAAAATTTATATGAAACATCTGGTCATTGAAACCACTACCGCGAAAATATGTTTGCACCAATCAATATGCCTGATAATGAAACGCTAGTTTTAAGACCTATGAATTGTCCACATCATGTTTCAATTTATAAATCAAAAATAAGAAGTTATAGGGACTTACCATTAAGATTTGCAGAACATGCAATTCAACATAGATATGAATTTTCTGGTTCTTTAACAGGCCTTGAAAGAGTTAGAGCAATGGAATTAACAGACTCTCATATCTTTGTTATGCCAGAACATCTAAAAGATGAATTTATAAACTGTTATAAATTAATTGTAGAAGTATTAGAAAAGTTTGATATAAAAATTAAATATTTATCATTATCAATGAGAGATAAAGAAGATAAAGTTAACTATTATGATAATGATGAAATGTGAAACAATGCAGAGAAACAAATGGAAGATATGTTGAATGAATTGAAACTTGATTATAAGAAAATGATTGGTGAAGCTGCTTTTTATGGACCTAAATTAGACATACAAGTCGAAACTGCCCTAGGTCATGAAATAACTGTTTCAACAATACAATTAGATTTTCTACTTCCTGAGAAGTTTAAATTAGAATATATTAATAGTGATGGTAAGGCTGAAAAACCAATAATGATTCATAGAGGGTTAATTGGTACATATGAAAGATTTGTTGCTATTTTATTAGAACAAACCATGGGTGTTTTACCATTATGATGTAGTCCTACACAAATATCTTTAATACCAGTTTCAGATAAATATATTGAGTATTGTAAAAAGGTAGAAGAAATTTTACACTCTAAAAAAATAAGATGTTTTATTTCTGATAAAGATGACAGATTGAATAATAAAATTCGTAATGCAATAACAAAAAAAACACCATACATAGTAGTTATTGGTCAAAAAGAACTTGACAACAACTCAATCACTTATAGAACTTACAAGAGTGAACAATTAATAGAAATAAGTCTTGAAGAGTTTGTTAATAAAATTGTTGATGAATATGAAAACAGGAAATAATATACTTAACAGCGATCAAATAAAGTATGCAATTGGTTATTTAGAAAAAGATCTTCCAATAATATTACCGACAGATACTATTTATGGATTAAGTTTAAAATACAACTTAAATAATGTTACAAAAATTAATAGAATCAAAAGTAGTAATGAGTCTAAGAAATTAATTGTGCTTATTTCCAAAGTTTCCCAAATCAGAGATTTAGGTGTAGAGGTTAATTTGAAGCAAATATCAATTTTAAAATCGTCAAATAGGCCGACAACTCTTTTATTAAAAACAAAAAATGAAGAAATGATTGGTTTTAGGATACCCAAAAGAAGAGACCTTAAATTAATTATTGATAAAGTTGGTCCTATAATATCAACTAGTGTCAATATTTCAGGAAGAAAATTTTTATCAAATTATGATGAATTATTAGCTTTTAAAGAAGAAAAAAATATAAATGAAATTTTTTGGGTTGGAACGCTTAATAATAAACCATCAATAATATTAGACCCTGAATTAAATATAATAAGAGATTAAATTAAATCTTATTATATTAAAACTATTAAAATCCTAAAATAAATATTATTGTATATAGAAATATTTTTTTGTTACGTTTACTATAATAAAGAAAAATATTATTATGTAACTTTAATAAGAAAATGAATATTTATCTTCAAATAAAATACCATCTATTTATCTAAGTATTTCTATCTAAATATTAATAACATGTTTATTGATTAATTATTTTAATTCATAAATATATAATGGAAGAAATGTTAGTATTTTCATATTAATAGCTTTTCGTATTGATAATAGTATTCCCAATGTGCATTCATTTCAATTACCATTATTTTAATTATCTTTTTGTAAAACTAATTACCCTTATTTATTGGTTGTTTTTATATTAATAAATTGTGATTTAATAGAATCTTTTTTATATTTTTGGGTAGTTATTTATTTATGAATCTTATTGCTTTAGTTTTTTAAAAATAAAGATATAAAAATAGTAAAAGTTTAAAAAAATAACTATTTTACTTTACATTCTTGTTAAAAATATTATAATAATAATGTTAAAAAAGTAGCGCACATGCTCACCATAACTGATAGGAAATGGTATAACTATATTTTTTATACGTAAAATAATAGTTTAATGTGCTTCTAGTTTTTTAAGGCACATTTTTTATTTTTTGGAGGTTAAATGGCAGAAATAAAAAGCAATAAAAGTGACTTTGTAAACAAAGACATAAGAGCAAGACAAATCCTAATAATTGATCAAGATGGTCAAAAAATAGGACCTTTAAATAAGTTTGAAGCTTTAAAAATGGCTGAAGACCAAGGACTTGATTTATTACAAGTTGGTATTCAAGATAGTTCTACTGCAATAGCTAAAATACTTGATTTCGGTAAATATAAATACGAGCAAAAAAGAAAACAAAAAGAGAATAAAAAAAATCAAGTAAAAGTTGAAAACAAGGAAATACGTCTAACAGTTGGTATTGGTGAACATGACCTTGATACTAAGGCGAGAAAAGCTAGAGAGTTCCTTTTAGAAGGAGACAGAGTAAAAGTTTCGCTTAAATTTAAAGGTAGAGAAATCACTTATCAAGAATTAGGGAAAGAGACTCTAAAGAAATTCTTTGCAAAAGTAGAAGATATTGCAAAAGTCGAAAAGGAAGCAAAACTTAACACTAGATTCTTAGATATGTTTATTGTGCCTAAGAAACCTTAATATTTACAAAAAGGAGTAATACATATGCCAAAAATGAAAACAAAAAGCGCTTTAGCAAAAAGAGTTAAAAAAAATGGAGCAGGGAAATTAAAGAGAGCAAAAGCTTATAGATCTCACCTTGCTCAAAACAAGTCTACAAAACAAAAACGTCATTTAAAAAAAGGAACATTTATATCAGATAGTGATCTAAAAAGATTAGATGGATTATTACAAAATTAATAAAGGAGTATATTTATGGCAAGAATAAAATTTGGTAAAGTTACAAGAGCAAGAAGAAAGCGTTGAATCAAAAGAGCAAAAGGTTATTATGGAACTAAAAAGTCACATTACAAAAAAGCTCATGAACAAGTAGTTCGTTCTATGGCGTATGCTTTTGTTGGTCGTAAACTAAGAAAAAGAGATTTTAGAAAATTATGAATAATCCGTATTAATGCTGCAGTTAGACCACTTGGATTGAGTTATTCAAAATTTATGAATGGTCTTAAAGTATCAGGGATTGAAGTTAATAGAAAAATGTTATCAGAATTAGCAATTCATGAACCTAAGCAATTTGAAATGTTAGTAGAAACATCAAAAAAAGCATTAGAAGCTAAAAAATAATAAAATAATAAAATATCTTTAAATACAATATGTGTAATTAAAGATATTTTTTGTTTATTATAAAAGAGGAGGATAAAAATATGGCTAAAATTGATGAAAAAGGAATAATTGAATTCAATTTAGAAGATTTCGATGCAGCCTGAAATAATGCACCAAAATTAGATAATAAACCAGAAAATGAGTATAGACTGTGTTTTATTTGTAAATTTCATATGTTAAAGGATAATCTAATGAAAGGAGATTTACCTTGAAATATAGAAATAATAGATTTAAAGAATTTTAGTCTTGATAAAAATAACTTTGTTGCTATCCATAATAATTGCAAAGAAATTAGACCAAAACAAAATTGTTCAAAATTATTGCTTAAAATAAAATCCCTAAGATGAATGTATGACGAAAGTTTTTATAATAAATAATTTATTTATAATTTAAACCTATCTTATCCATAACTTTACTCATTTTTTTTCTAGCAAGATATCTAGCGTTATTTGCACTTTTCTCTAATCAGGTTTCAATATCATTTGAATTAATTAAGTTATAATACTTATCTTGTATTTCCTTTAATAAAATACTTACTACTTTAATGACTTCATTTTTTAAGAAACCATAATCTTTGTTTGAAAAAAATAATTCTACTTCTTTAATTGATTTATTTGCAAGAGATGAATAAATAACAATCAAGTTACTTACTCCTGGTTTATTAATGGGGTCATATTTAATTAAGTTTTCTGAATCAGTTACCGCAGATTTTATTTTTTTTTCTACAATTTTTATATCATCAAGTAAAGAAATGTATGATTTTGGATTTTCTGAAGATTTTGACATTTTATTTGTTGGATTTTGTAAATCCATTATTTTTGATCCAACCTCTGGTATATATTCCTCAGGAATTTTAAATAAGTTTCCATATTTATTATTCATTCTTTCTGCTAAATTTCTAGTTAATTCTATATGTTGTTTTTGATCTTTACCTACAGGTACATAATCTGGTTCATATAATAATATATCAGCTGCCATTAATAAAGGGTAAGTTAATAATCCTGTTGGTATGTAATCAGTACGATTTTTATTTTTTTGTTTTTGCGACTTATCCTTAAATTGTGTCATTCTATTAAGTTCTCCAATAGTACTATTACAAGTTAAGATTCATGATAGTTGAGTATGTTCAAGTACTTCACTTTGTATAAATACATTTACTTTATTAGGGTCAAGACCACATGCAAAATATAAGGCTGCCATACTCTTAATATTTTCCCTGAGCTTTAGTTTATCGATTGGGGTGGTAATGGCGTGAAGGTTTGCAACAAATATATACATTTCGAATTCTTCCTGTAATTTTACAAAATTCTTAATAGCTCCAATATAATTTCCTAATGTTACCGTTCCTGTAGCTGTAATGCCGGAAACCATTCTTTTTTTACTTTTCATTATATTTCTCCTCAAATTATATTTTATATTATACAGTCATTTATTTTTAAATTAAAAGTGAGTAAAATAAAATAATAAAGGAAATAAATATGCAATTATATAACTTAATTAATAACGACTATAAAGAAACTGAAGATAAAATAAAAAGTTTTGAAAAGAAATTAAACGATAGAGGTTGGAAAAAAAGTGACGATAGACCAGATTTTGTATTTATTTTTGGAGGTGATGGTACCTTTTTAAAAGCGGTATCAAAGTATAAAAGTATTATAGATAAAGTAAGTTTTGTCCCCTTTAAATTAGGAGGAATTGGTTTTTATACTAATAAAAATAGAATAAACGAACTAGATTTGATATTAGAATTAATTGAGAAAAATAATTACCATTCTCAGTGTTTTGAAATGCTTGAGGTTAATAATGATAATAAAAATCTACTTGTTGTGAATGAACTTAAAATAATAAACGAAAAAAAACCTATATATATTGAAATATTTGTGAATAACAACTTTTTAGAAAGATTTCATGGTACTGGTGTTGTTGTATCAACTTCTAATGGTAGTACAGGTTATATGAAATCAGCGGGTGGAGCTGTTATATTGCCAAGAAATAGTGGTATTTATCAATTACAAGAACTAATACCTGTAAGTACAAATAAATTTCGTACTTTAAATTCTCCTATAATTTTAGACAAAAATTTTGAATTAAGTTTAAAATTAGAAAGTACATCTGATGATTTAATGATAATTGACACTAATGGACATAAAGTTATTGATAAAACTATTAATATAAGACTTTCTAATGTTACTATCAAAGTTATCTCTTGTTTACAAGAAGGTTTAAAAAATGATATAGAAATATTAAGAGATATTTTTATAAAAGATAAAGAAGGGCGCTCTTAATGCTTGTTATTTTGTTAACTTTGTTTTCAATAATTTTTTTAATTTTTTTAATTATATTAATTATTTATTTAAACTTGCGTAAATATAATGTTTTAAAATATGAAAAATATAAACTTGAAAATAATGAGAATGCGTTTACTTACAAAAATATATTAAAGTGTTTAGGTGGTATTCAAAACATAAAAAAAGTAGATGAAAATAAAATTTATTTACTATCAACAAGTTTAGTAAATAAAAATAAGTTAAAATATTTTAAGTTTAAATACACGCTAAGCGATGAATTCATTATTCTTGAGATAAAGGGCTTTAATATAAAACTTTTTTATAAAAAGCTCAATAATCAACTTTCTGATGAAATTATTTAAACTTTCTTTTATAATTATAAATACCGCCTTGTAATGTAAGTGCGTCTATACCTTTTTCTTTAAGAAATTGTGATGTTTGTCCACTTCTATTACCGGCGTTACAAACAGTTACTATTAATTTGTTGTCAGGATTATATAATCTTAAATAGTGTTCATAGTTACTTATGAATTCACTAAATTCAATGTTAATAGCTCAATCAAAATGAGGTAGCATTTCAAATTCATTTTTTGTTCTTACATCAATTGTTATAACTTTATCTTTTACTCTGTTATAGTCTTCTGGTGAAATCATTTTTTGCTCCTTATGTATTAATATTATATTTTTTAAAGTGTATAATAAATATAAATTGGGCTTTTTAAATATTTTTGTAATTATTAATAATTTATTAATATTGTTTAAAAATAAAATTTTAGAATATAATAAATTATTTATTTAGATAGGAGATAAAATGGAAGAAATTAAATTTATGGCCTTAGGTGGTCAAGATGAAAGAGGTAAAAACCTATTTATAGTTAGTGTTGGGGAACAATTATTTATTTTTGATTCAGGTATGAAATTTCCTGAAAGAAGTGTATTAGGTATCGATGTTGTTATACCAAACTTTGATTTTTTAAAAGAGAATGTTAAGAAAATAAAAGGTATATTTATTTCAAATCCAAGTTCAAGTAACGCTGGGTCTATTAGTTATATTTTAAGAGATATTGATGTTCCGGTTTATTGTAATGAATTAACTACAATTGTTTTAAAATATAGAAATCTTAAATATAGAATCAAAAATAGGGAAAATAATTTTAAGATAATAAAAGATAAAGATGTTTTAAAGTTTGATAAAGATGTAAGTGTAGAAGTTTTTAGAACTACTTCAATGTTTCCGGAGTCTTTTGGTTTTGCAATTCACACAAAAGTAGGAAGTATAGTTTATGCTGGTGACTATATTATGGACGGTACAGAGCAATCGTATTTCTCTACTGATATGAATCATTTAACACAAATATCAAAAAAAGGGGTTTTATCATTAATAAGTGATTCAGAATTTGCGTCAAGAAATGGTTATACAGTACCAAATCATAGAATTGAAAAATTCATTACTGGTCCAATGAAGGATAAGAAGAAACGATTAATACTTGGTTTATTTGAAGAAGATGTTTTTAAATTATTTGAAATAATCAATCAAGCAAAACAAAATGATAGAAAAATTGCAATATACGGGAAAACAATAGCGAAAGTACTAGAGTCAAAAACTATACAAGAAAGTTTAAAATTCTATGAAGAAAATATTATTACAACTGATGAATTTATGAAATCAACAGATGGAATATTGTTAATAACTGGTGCAGGTGATTTACTTTATTCAAGATTAGCAAAAATAGCAGCAGGAAATGATGACACAGTAGAATTTACAGAAAACGACACAATTATTTTAGCAACACCACCTTCATCTGGTGTTGAAAAAAGACACGCAGAAATCCTAGATGAGTTAGCCAGAACTAATGCTAAACTTATTTCTCTATCTGATAGAAACATATGGACAATGAGAGCTAGTTATGAAGATATAAAACTTATGACAAGGATAATGAAACCGAAGTCATTCATTCCAGTTAAAGGTTTACACAAAGACTTTTTATCAGCAGAACAAGCAGCAATTGAAGCAGGAGTGATACCAGAAAATATTGCATTGATAAAAAATGGGCAAGTTTTAAAGATCAATCATGATGGTAAGTTAGTTATTTCAAATCAAAAAATTAAAAATGCAGATATCTTTGTAGATGGAATTGGTGCAGGAGATATTGGCGCTATTGTCTTAAATGAGCGTAAGCAGTTAGCTACTGATGGTGCTGTAATTATTGGTGCAAATTTAAATGATAAGACTAAGGAACTTTGCTCATTAATTGATATTCAAATGAGAGGTGTTGTTTATATTGTTGACGATAACCCAATATTTAAACTAATGCAAAAACAGATAGTTGATATTCTTAATAAAGCAAGAGAAGAATGAAAAATTAAACCAGACTCATTTGACTTAAACCAAATAAAAAAGGATATAGTTTCAAAGGTAAGATCTATTCTTAGACAAGAAACTGGCAAACAACCAATAGTACTTGTAATTGTAAATGAATTAACAAATTCTAATTATGAACCTAAAGTAAGACAAAAATATAATAATACATAAATAAGTTAATATTTATTAAATGATAAGTATTTACTTAGAATTTGTAATAAAATATTAAAAAGGGCAATATGGGTGAATTAATGGACAACTTTAACAATAATGAAAATAATAACTCAGATAGAACAACCGCTTTTACTGTTCACAAAAAGAAAAGAAGAACTGACTCAGTTTCGTGGATAATAAGTGCTCTGCTCTTATTTTTTCTAAATATCTTTTCAGTTGGTAGAATAACAATTGTTGGTCAGTTTTTAGATGATGTAATTTTTACTTATCCATTTGGCTGGTTCAAATACTTTTTGTATTTGCTTATATTTATAATTGCCTTTTCAATATACTTTGGAATTAAATTTAAAGCAAAGAAAAGATTCTTAGCTATGGTTTTTTTAACATTTGTAGTATTATGCTGACTTATAAGTTCGATATTGTTTATAGTTGCTTATGCAACAAAATCTTCACAATTTGTAGTTGAACATTTTTGAACAAAGTCGATTTTAGTAGATTCAATTAAGTCATATACAAATAATTGATACTCAAATTCTTTATGAAATACAGCACATAATTTTATTATCTCTGATCCTAACAGTTACTTTACCATTTGAGCTGGTGGAGGAATTATTGGAACTATTTTATGTGGAATATCATCTTATTTAACAATTTATGGTGGATTAATAATAGCTATAATATTTATGACTATTAACTCCTTATGAATTTTCACAGGAGACCCGTTTTATATTTTTAAACCCAAACATAAAAGAAAAACAAGTAGGTTAAGAATATTATCATTAAGAGATAAATATGTTTTAAATAGTAATGATAAATCTAGAACAAAAAAGAAAAGAAGTATAAAAAATATCTTTACATTAATAAATGTTGATGATAATGAAACATTTGATGAAAGACAAATTTTATCTTCAATTAAGGAATCTGATATTACTATTGAACTTCCGAGTTTTAATAAAAAGAAAAAAAGAAATATTT
The DNA here is from genome assembly GCF_002237575.1 of Spiroplasma corruscae. Lineage (NCBI taxonomy): Bacteria > Bacillati > Mycoplasmatota > Mollicutes > Entomoplasmatales > Spiroplasmataceae > Spiroplasma > Spiroplasma corruscae. Next base: position 988,638 of record NZ_CP022535.1, on the reverse strand, counting down.
ATGATCAAACAGCTGAAAACTTTTATAAAGGAGATTTCTCTGAACTAAATAATAATTATGACTATTCTAATCAAAACAACAATTATAATCAAGGAAATTATTATGAATCTAATAGAGGGCATAATCCAGTTAACGATTATAATTTAGACGAAATTAATAATTTAAGTAATAATCAAAGTTTTAATAATAATATTTATGAACAAAAAGTTAACCACTATCAAGAAATACCAATAAATAATAATTTTGTTCCAATTGTAGGTGAAAATCAGATTACAAATAATAGGAATAGTAAAACAAATGAAGAAGCAAGAAGAATGTTCAATTTAGAATCTAGAATAACTCCTTATGGAGGTAATGGACAAACTATAGAAATAGCCGCAGAGCTAAGAAAGTATAACAAGTCTAAAGATAAAAATGAACACTTAGATCAAAGTGGACAAATAACATTAGATCAATTTATTAATGATGCTATAGAAGAAAAAAATAATCAAAAACAATACGATAAATACAATAATTACACTTCACCAATCCAAGATGTTTTTGCAAGGTCTATAATAAATGGACAAAATAGTTTTAATCATACAAACACAAATGCGAAACAAGTCGAAATTGATAAACGTAAATTAGCAGCTAAAAAATTATACGTAAATGAAATGTATAAATTACCATCTATTGATTTGATGAAACCTGATAATCAAAACCAAAAAGAGTATGAAATATTAAGAGATTATGCAAACAAAAAAGCAAAGTTAATAGAACGTGTCTTTACACAATTTGGTGTTAATGCTAAAGTATCTAATATTAATATTGGGCCAAGCGTTACAAAGTATGAAGTTCAACCTTCTGCTGGTACAAAAGTAAATTCAATTACCAATTTAGAAAATGATTTAAAACTTGCTCTTGCAAGTCAAAGCTTAAGAATCGAAGCACCAATTCAAGGTAAACCTGCAGTTGGTTTAGAGGTCCCTAATGATAAAAATATGGTTGTTGGATTGAGAAGCGTAATTGAAAAGGCACCAATACAAAAAGTAAACTCTAAATTATTATTCGCAATTGGTAAAACCGTTATGGGTGAGTTATTATTTGGAGAGTTAGATAAGATGCCTCACCTACTTGTTGCTGGTTCAACTGGTAGTGGAAAATCTGTTATGATTAATGGAATTATTTGTTCTTTCTTAATGAGGGCAAAACCACATGAAGTAAAGTTCTTAATGATTGACCCTAAAAAAGTTGAGTTGTCAATATACTCATCAATTCCACATTTACTAGCACCAGTAATTAGTGATATGACATTAGCTAATAATGCACTTAAAAAAGTAATTAGTGAAATGGACAGAAGATATGCTTTATTTACAAGTGCCGGTACTAAGAATATTGAGGGATATAATTCTAAACAATATAAAGTTGAAAATAAGCTACCTTATTATGTAATAATTATTGATGAACTTGCAGATTTAATGATGACTGCTAATAAAAAAGATGTAGAAGACTCAATAATGAGACTAACTCAAATGGCAAGGGCTGCAGGAATTCATCTAATAGTAGCTACACAAAGACCATCAACAGATGTTTTAACAGGAGTTATTAAATCCAACATTCCAACTAGAATTGCTTTTTCTGTTGCTTCTTCAATAGACTCAAGGACAATTCTTGACTCAATGGGAGCTGAAAAGTTAATAGGTAAAGGTGATCTTTTATACATGGCGCCTGGAAGTAATTTATTAACAAGAGCACAAGGTGCTTTTATAAGTGACAAAGAAATAGAGAATTTAGTTTCTCATTGTAAATTACAACAACAACAAATGTTTGACGAGGAATTCTTGACATTAGAAGAAGATTATAGTACATTAAATAATACTCAATCAATGCAAAAAGATCCAATGTTTAATGAAATCAAAGATTTTGTAGTTAGAGAACAAAAAGCTTCAACAAGTTTACTACAAAGACGTTTCAGTATTGGGTACAACAGAGCAGCAAAAATAATCGATGAACTTGAAATGAGTGGAATAATTGGTCCACAAAATGGAGCTAAACCAAGAGAGGTTTTTATTAAAAACGAAGATATGTATTAATAAATCAGATCAGTCTGATTTATTTTTGATAAAGGGAGGTGTTTTATGATTGATAAAATAAAAAGTATACCAGATAAGCCAGGTTGTTATATTTATTTTAACGAGAATAAAAAAGTTATATATGTTGGTAAAGCAAAGAATTTAAAAAAAAGAGTATCTAGTTATTTTAACAAGGCGCATAACTTTAAGACTACAAAACTAGTAAGGGAAGTTAGAGATTTAGAAACGATAATAACTGCTAATGAAAAAGAAGCATTAATACTTGAACAAAACTTAATTAAGAAGTATAAACCAAGGTTTAATGTAATACTAAATGATGATAAGAAGTACCCGTACATAGCAATAACTGATGAAAAAGATCCCACATATATTTTTACTAGAAATTATGATGCAAAAAATAAAATATCGTTTGGTCCATTGCCAGATGGTTCAAGTGCTAGAAATATTTTAAGAACTCTAGAGAGAATATACCCCCTTAGAAGGTGTAAGGGTAATCTAGGAAAACCTTGTATAAATTTTTTTATTGAGCAATGTTCTGGTGCATGTTTCAAAGAAGTCGACCCTAATTATTATGTAAATCAAATCAATAATGTTAAAAAAGTGTTTTATCAAGGAGGAGAAGAGTTTAAAAAAATACTAAAGGATAAAATGATAAAAGCATCAGATAATTTACAATTTGAAGAAGCACAAAGAATCAAGGAAATTATAAATAATCTAGGTTTTACAACAGAAGATCAATATGTTGACTTTGGAGAGGCCTTTAATAAAGATATATATGGATATTATTTTGAAGAAAATTATATATCATTTGCAGTCCTTTTTTATAGAAGTGGAAAATTAATATCCAAAGATAGTATGGTATTTGAGAGTGATGTAGATAATGTTCAAGAACTTTTTGAGAGTTTTGTTATGCAAGTGTATCAAAAAAATATGATTCCTGATTTAATAATACTTCCATCAAACTTTGTATTAGGAGGCTTATCTTTATTTTTTGGAACAAAAATATCAAAAAAATATGATGAAATAAGTAATAATTTACTTGGATTAGCAAAAGAAAACGCTAAAGAATTTCTAATAGAGAAAATTAAATATAAAAGTCAGAAATCAATTATATATGAAGAACTTTTAAATTCCCTACAATCACTTTTGAATTTACCGAGATTCCCTTATCATATTGAGATGTTTGATGTTGCCAATATTTTAGATGAATATGTAACTGGTGCAATGGTTGTCTTTAAAAATGGTTTGCCAAGCTTTAATGATTTTAGAAAGTTTAATATAAACATAGATAATCAAGATGATTATCATAGAATGCAAAACATGGTTTATAGAAGATATCAAAAGGATCTTAATAAACCTGAAAATTTACCGGATTTAATAATTATGGATGGTGGAAAAATTCAAGTTAATGCTGCTAATTCACAACTAGATTTATTAGATATTCATATACCTGTTATTGGTTTAGTTAAAAATCAAAAGCATAAGACTGAGTATATATTTAATTATAATAAAGAAGAGATATATATTGATAAAACAAGCGAAGTATTCTTATTTCTTGAAAAAATTCAAGATAGAGTTCATAGATTTGCAATAAGTGGTTTTAGAAATAGAAAGTTGAAAGGTACAATAAAAGATGAGTTAATGGATGTCGCTGGGGTTGGGCCAAAATTAATTAGTAAAATAAATGAGAGATATTCTAATAGACAAGATTTCTATGATCTAAGTGAAAAAGATTTACTTAAAGTTGTAAATAATAAAACTACTTGTAAGAACTTATTAAACTTCATAAAAAACAAAAAAAATTAATTTTTTAAATGTATAATTACATAGTTAGTAAAAGGAGTTCAAAATGACTGATAAAGATATAATTTTAACCTCAGAAGGTAGAGAAGAATTAGAAAAAGAGCTTGCAAATCTTATTAATGTTACTAGACCTCAGGTAATTGAAGAACTTGTTGAAGCAAGAGCACAAGGTGATCTTTCTGAAAATGCTGATTATGATGCTGCAAGAAATAGACAAGCAGAAGTTGAAGCAAGGATAAAAGAAATTGAAACTATGCTTTCCAAAGCAAAAATCATCGAAAAATCAAACTCAAAGAATAAAGAAATTAAAGTTGGTAGTACAGTTACATTTGTAAATCAAAAAACAAAAAAAGAAATGACAATCAAAATAGTTGGGGTTATCGAGGCAGATCCATTTGAATTAAAGGTTTCAAATGAGTCTCCAATTGCAAAAGCAATGCTAGGTAAAAATGTTAATGATATTTGTGAAGTTAGAGAGTTACAAGAACCATATAAAATTTTAATAAAAGATATAAAATAATAGAAACCTTAAATAAGGTTTTTTTATTTAGGAGAAATAATGCTAAGAGTTCAAAATACATTCAAAAATAACTTAAAAACTGTTTATTTAATTGGTACTCCAATTGGGAATTTAAAAGATATATCCTTTAGAGCAATAGAGATTTTAAAAAAGTCTGATGTAATATTTTGTGAAGACAAAAGAGTGAGTGTTAATTTATTGAACCATTATAACATAACAACTAATCTACGCTCATTACATAAGTATAATGAACTTGAAGTATATAATAAATTCGAAGAGGATATTCAATTATATAAAACAATATCTATAATAAGCGACGCAGGAGTACCTTGTATATCAGATCCAGGTAAATATTTAATTAATAAAATAGTTGAAAATAACTTAAATATAAACATTACTGCTGTAAATGCTGGCCCGGCGTATATACATTCATTAATAGTAAGTGGTTTTTTAGCGAATGATAATATATTTTTAGGCTTTTTAAAAAATAAGAATAATAATGAAGAAATAATTAATGTTGTAAATACATTTGATGGAGTTATTTGTTTTTATGAGTCTGTTCATAGAATTGTAGATAGAATTAACTCCTTATCATTATTTTTAAGTAGTGATACAAACATTGTCATTGGAAGAGAAATAACTAAAATAAACGAACAATTTATTTATGGTAATTTAGAAGAGGTAAAAGATTATGTTAACTCGGAAAATTTTATAAAAAAAGGGGAGTTTTGTATATTAATTAATGTAAATAAAGATAACTTATTATTTGAAATTAATATGGAAAATATTGAAAAGGAAATTTGTGTTTTAACCAATAAAAATATCACTAATAAAGAAATTATTAAAATAATTAGTAAAAAATATAAAATTAATAAAAATAAAGTATCAAGTTTAGTATATAAAAAATAAATATGTCGATTTATTATTAGGGGTGATAATATAGAAAGACTAAGTATTGAACAAAAAAGATGTGTAATAGCAGGTGCTGGTATCACTGGAGCCTTTTTTGAAGGTATTGCAAGTATTTTGAAGGCGCAAGGTGGAATTATAACTGATACTATTGGTGCTATAACAACAGCGGTTCTGGCTGGAAAATCAATTGATAATGTTGATAAATTGGACATGAAAATAGGTAACACTAGTTTATCAATTGATAGAACTAAATTGAATGAAGCAAAAAACAAAGAGCATAGTTGAAACTGAGGTTCAATTGTTTAAATTAGATTTTTATCTAATTTTTTATTTTATATAAAAACTATTAAAAATAACAAAAAAATAATGTAAAATTATTTAGGTTGAAGTTTCAACCGCTCTTTTGTATGTTTTAAGAAATAGTTATATTCACATACAAGGCGAGTCTATTCGGAGGTAAATATAATGTTTGCAATTATTAAAACAGGTGGTAAGCAAATTAAAGTTCAACAAGGAGACGAAATATATGTTGAAAAGTTGAATTTAGAGGAAGGACAACAAGTTTTATTTAATGAAGTTTTGATGATAGATTCAGTAGTAGGTAACCCATTTATAAAAGGTGCTATTGTTTCAGGTACTATCGTTAAACAAGGTAAAGAAAAAAAACTTAGAGTTGTTAGGTATCACCCAAAGAAAAATGTTAATAAAATTTATGGTCATAGACAACCATATACAAAAGTTAAAATTGATGAATTATCATTAAATGGTGTTTTAACTTCTAAACCGAAATCGACCATCAAAAAAGAAGTTTCGTCTCTAGAAGCAGTTACAAAAAAACCAACAACTGTTGCAGAACCAACAACTGTTGCAAAACCAACAACTGTTGCAAAACCTGCAACTGCTGCAAAACCTGCAACTGCTGCAAAACCTGCAACTGCTGCAAAACCTGCAACTGCTGCAAAACCTGCAACTGCTGCAAAACCTGCAACTGCTGCAAAACCAAAAACTGCTGCAAAACCAAAAACTGCTGCAAAACCTGCAACTGCTGCAAAAAAACCAACAACTAAAAAAGACGAAAAATAAAATGATTAAGTCAGAATTTGTAATAAAAAATAATTTATTTCAAAGCTTTTATGTAAAGGGACATGCAAACTTTGATAAATACAATAAAGATCTTGTTTGTTCTGCAGTAACATCAATTGTTTCTGGTTCATTAAATGGTTTTGATATATTATATAAAGATGATTTGGAATTAATTGTAGATAACAATAGAATAAGTGTTAATATAATAAATAATTGTAGTGAAATCCAATTGTTGATAAGTTTTATATTTATACAGCTTGAAACAGTTGCCGTTCAGTACCCAAAGTATTTTAGTTTAAAAAAGGTAGGTGAGTAATATGAAGTTTTTATTAGGTTTACAGTTCTTCGCTTCAAAAAAAGGTGTTGGATCAACAAGGAATGGTAGAGATTCAGAATCAAAGCGTTTAGGTGCAAAAAAATCAGATGGTCAATTTGCAAATGCCGGTTCAATTATTTTTAGACAAAGAGGAACAAAAATTCACCCAGGTATAAATGTAGGTAGAGGTGGAGATGATACATTATTTGCACTAGTATCAGGAGTAGTTAAGTACCAAAGATTTGGCAAAAACAGAACTAAAGTTAGTGTAATGCCGAAATAAGAATACCTTAAAGGTATTTTTTTCATTTAGGGGGAAATTTATTATGACAGTAATTTATATAGTTATAACAATCCTGATTATATTAGCGATTTTGTTTATTTTTATAAATTACAAAAAACAAAACCTACAAAAAAAACTAAAAGTATATAAAAAAACCTGAAAAAATAACTCAGAAAGAATAATAAAACTAGATAGATTAAAAATCTCAGAAAAAATTGATTTTTTTCCATTTAAAAGTAAATTTAGTAATACTAAAAGATATATTAAGAATAGTTATATAATAAGTGATTTATTAAAAAAACAAGAAGCATTTTATAAATACTGAACTAATTGTGAATATAACTTGTTCTCCTTTTTAGAAGTAGTTTGTTTTGATTATAAAATTAAAATTTCAGACGATGAGTTTATCAATATTTATAAGAATTTTTGTAATAAAAGCTACGATATTTATATCAGTTTTTTTATCATGAAATTATTACCTTTATTAATTGATAATTATAAAAAATATGATATTTGTGATCCACTATTCAAAGATATTGATGTTCATACCGATAAATTATTCGTTGATTTTTGTGAGTCCCTTAAGATACTTATAGAAGAGGTAAAAAAAGATTTTGATTATAGAAAGTATAAGAATGTAGATACTAACTATAAGTCAAGTTTTGAGGAGAATTTTAAGAAACAATATTATAAACAAGAATTAAAAAATGAACAAGAAGAGTTGAGTAAGGCATACAAAATTTTAGGAGTAAAACCAACGGATGATTTTTCTCTAATAAAAAAAACATATTTAAAGCTTGCGAAAGTTTATCACCCAGATAAAAATAAATCAGATAATGCAAAGAAAAAAATGGCAGAAATAAATAATGCATTTGATATTATTAGTTCATTTAGAGAAAAAAACTAGAATTTATTGACTTATCAAGTATAAAGTACTAAGATATTATATTACAAGTAGGAGGTAAGAAATGAAACAAGAAATTAAAAATGATTTAGAACTATATATTGTAGAACATGCAAAAATGCAATATTGTTGCTTTGATTTAAGTAAAGAGTGTATGAGACTTGGGTATAATGGATTTGCTCACTTCTTTCAAGTTCAGGCTCAAGATGAGTTTTTACACCAAAGAAGAATTATGTCATATTTATTAAATAGAGATCAAGAGTTCGTCATAAGCCCTTTTAAGATAGAAAAAAATAGTTGTGACTCAATTATTCAAATTTTAGAAATTTATAAAAAACATAGAGAATATTTTGCAAAATTAACTGAAGACCTTTATAAAAAAGCATCAGAACATAGCGACTATATAACAGCCAAGTTTTATGATTGATTTCTAATTGATTTTTATGAAGAAATATCAGAAACTAAAGATATTATAGATGGATTGAAACTTTCTAATAATGACCATTATATATTGGATAAAGAAGCGGGCAAAAGAGTTTCTCCAGAAACAGAGCCTGTAGTTGATCCATTTGCACCCCATAAATAAACAATTTGATTGTTTATTTTTTTATTTTTGTAAACTAATTTAGAATTTAATTTTTCGAAAACACATTAAAATATAGTGTTATACTATATATGTTGTATATTATTTTTAAATGGGTATGCAAACACAATTGGGAATTTTTTATCCTCGTGCCTTAATTTAATAAAGGTGGATAAATTTTGAACTTATTGGAAGTATAACAAATTATAGAAAAGGAAAGATTATGATAAAAGATTTAACTAGAGAACAATTATGAGACGCTGGTGCACAATATGGACATCAAACAAAAAGATGAAATCCAAAGATGAAACCGTATATATATAATTCAAAAAATAAAAATCATATTATTGATTTACAACAAACAATATGAAGATTAGAAGATGTAAAAAAATTAGTTACACAACTAGCGATAAAAAAAGAAAAAATAATTTTTGTAGGTACTAAAAGAACTGCTAAACAAGCTATTAAGGAATCTGCTATCAGAAGTGGAAATTTTTATATTAACTCAAGATGATTAGGTGGAACACTTACAAACCTGAAAACAATCTCACTAAGAATTAAGGCTTTATGAGATATTGAAAATGAAGAAAAAACTGGAAAAATTAACTTAAGACCTAAAAAAGAACAAATTTTAATTAAAAAAGAAAAAATAAAACTTGAAAATTTACTAGGTGGAATCAAACAAATGCACAAGTTACCATCTGCTATGTTTGTTGTTGATCCTAAAACTGATGAAATTGCAGTAAAAGAAGCAAGAAAACTTAGAATACCTGTTATTGCATTATGTGATACAAATGTTGATCCAGATATGGTTGATTATGTAATTCCTGCAAACGATGATTTACAAGAGTCAGTTAATATAATAACTAATTATATTGCAGAAGTTTATGCTGATGCTGCTGGTATTAAATTAACTCCAACTTCATTGAAGTTTGTAGCTCAGAAGAAAGAAGATAAACCAAGAGAAAATAATTATTATAATAAAAATAGTAATTATGATTCAAGACCAAGGCATAATTCAAATAATGAACGTACAAGTGTTACTGAAAATAGTGAAACAACTAAAACTACAACTTCTACTGAAGCTGTAAATGAAGAAACTAAGGAGAGTAAATAATGGCTGTTACAACTGATTTAATCAAGAAGTTAAGAGAAATGACATCAGCTGGAATGATGGATTGTAAAAAAGCATTAGAAGCTACAAATGGCGATATTGATGAAGCTGTCGTTTGACTGAGAGAAAATGGATTAGCAAAAGCAGCAAAAAAAGCAGATAGAGTTGCTGCAGAAGGAGTTTCGTTAGCTGTTTCAAATGGTAAAAGAGCAATCATAATTGAAGTTAACTCAGAAACTGACTTTGTATCAAAAAATGAAAAATTCATGTCATTGATAGAAGAAATTTCTAATACTATATTAAATTCAAATGTAAACACATTAGAAGATGCATTGAATTTAAGATTAAAAAATGGTCTAACAATAAATGAAGCTTGTATTGAAGCTACGGCTACAATTGGAGAAAAAATATCTTTAAGAAGATTAGGGTGTGTTGAAGGTTCAAATTTGGCGGTGTATAATCACTCAAATAAAAGAATCTCTGTACTAATTAATTTTGAAGGACCAATTTCTCAAGATGATGCATATAACATCTGTATGCATGTTGCTGCTATGTCACCTAAATATGTTGAAAACTCAGAAGTCCCACAGGATTTCAAAGATGCCGAAATGCACATAATAAAAGAAACTACTGATGTAACAGGTAAACCAGAAAATGTTGCTCAAAATATTTTAAATGGTAAACTAAACAAAAAATTAGCAGAGATAACATTGCTAGAACAATCATATGTTATTGACGAAAAACAAACAGTAGGTAATTTTTTAAAAAACAATAAATCAAAAGTACTAAATATGTTTAGATTTGAAGTTGGAGAAGGAATTGAAAAAGTTGTATCTGATTTTGCTGCTGAAGTAGCAGCTCAATTGAAAGGAAATTAATATGATAAATATTCTTGCGGATTTTAAAAATAGTAACCAAATGCTAATAATGTCAGCCCTATGTCTATTAATAATATGTATACCTACATTATTAATGTACTATTACTTTATTTTTTATCTAAAGACTAAAAATAAATCAAAGTTTTTAAGTAAACTGTCTTTCTCATTAATTCATTTAGTTATTGTATTTGGTCTTATATGTTCAATAATATCTCTTGTATTTATAAAGGCTGACATAATAGATGCTAATACAGATAGTATTATCGTAATAGCTTTCTTAGTTTTAGCTTTCATATCTACAGCGTTGTTCTATTTTGTTATTTTTTGTTATAGCCAATATATTTGGGTTGTATTTGATGGGGAAAAAATTGTTACACTATCAGAAAAAATTAACTACTCTAGTATTACAAAAATTGTATTAGATACTAATTCAAATTACTTGTACATCAACTTCTTAGAAGGGACAAGAAAAAATAGAAGAATTAAGTATAACAAAAATACATTAACAGGAGCTTTTATTATACAAGAAATTGAAAAAGAAACTAATTTAAAAATTGAAAATATTGATCAAAAAGAATACTCTGCAGAGTTAGAAGCGAAAAGTAGAGAAGCTGTATATCAAAAAACACTTGATAAAAAACAAACTAATAAAGGTATAAAGGATCAAACAAAAAAAGACTTATTAGAAAAAGAAAAAGAAAAAGAACCAGACCCCGAATCTGAGGAAAATTTGGAAACTAGTTCAAAAGAACAAGAATAATAAAAATAAAAAATGCTATTGCATTTTTTTGTTTTTATTAGTTATATAATATAATCATGGAAAATAAATTGAATGTAAAAACTAATAAACTTTTCTGATTTACTACTATTTTTAGTACTTTAAGATTTAGTTTATTATTAGTTGGAATAATTTTTTTAGTAATAAATTTATTAGATGCTAAAATTGATATTTATGAAAATAACACTGTGTATCAAGAAAGTATGGATTGAACCAAGAGGTTTACTATAATATTAATATTTTTTTTACTAATAACTATATACCTAATTTTAATAATTAATTCATTATTAAATTACATTTATAACAATAATGATACTAAAATTAATTTATTTGGTTCTTTAGTCGCACTTAATTTTGAAGTATTTATATATTTTTTACAAAGAATCAAGTTTAATAAGGTATATTGAACGAAACCAAGAATATCAATAATGGATATATCCACAATTTCAATTTTATTAGCATTATTCATTATAATTGATATTATTACAACTGGTTTCATACCACCATTTCCATTTTTTATTCAAATATCTATTAAATATTTAGTTCTCTTTTTTGGTTGTTATTTACTTTCATTCACAAAAAGTCTAATCTTGTGTATGATGTGTGCTTTTGTGACACTAGTTAACCCAGGTACTGTTAAACTTACTTTTTTTCAATTCTTTTTTGATTACTGATTACCAGCAACTTTAATTGCAACATCTTGCTTTTTTAAACCAAGTGTAAAAAAAAGTAATAAGGTGGTTAGAGCTTTCAGTTGATTTAATTTTATTATTATACCAATAATCATATTGTACTTTTCAAGAGTAATAAGCGGAATTATATTTTGATTAAATCCAGTTGAAAGACCAATAGAAGAAATTACATATGAATTTAGATGAAATAGTACAGTTGCTTACTCTTTTATATATAATAGTTTTGCAACAGTTGTCGATTTTGTTACCATTATTATTTTGTTACCATCAATTTGTACTTCGCTAGACTTTATAAGAGTTAAATATTTTACAACTATAACATCAGATGAATAATTATAATTTCATTATAGTAAAATTTGTTATAATGTTTCTAGCGAGGTAGATATGGCATTAAAGTATAAAAGAGTATTATTAAAAATTTCAGGTGAAGCATTAAAAGGTAAAAATGATATTTATGATAAAGATAAACTAGAAGATTTAGCAAAACAAATTATTACACTTACTAAGGAAGGACTACAAATTGGAGTAGTAATTGGTGGTGGCAATATCTGAAGAGGAAAATTAGCAGGAACGCTTGAATTATATAGAATTGAAGCAGATTACATGGGAATGTTAGCAACAATAATGAATGCACTTGCATTTGAGGCTACATTAAGAAAATTAAATTTTGATAAAGTAAAAGTATACTCGTCTTTAGAAATAAAAACTGTAACAAGTTCTTATAACTATAGAAATGCAAGAGAAAAACTTCAAGAGGGATATGTTGTTTTATTTGCAGGTGGAACTGGTTATAGTTATTTTACAACTGATACAGGTGCTTCAATTCGAGCGATAGAAATAAAAGCTGATGCTTTACTAATGGCAAAATATGGAACAAAAGGTGTCTATGACAAAGATCCTAATAGCCATAATGATGCATATTTTTATAAGTCATTAACTCACGATGATTTAGTAACAAAAAATTTACAAGTAATGGATTCCACTGCAGCAACATTATCAAGAGATGGGCAGCTTGAAATAGTTGTATTTGATATAAAAGGTAAAGATAATATTATAAAAATAGCTCACGGTAATATAGAATGTACAGTGATTAAATAAAGGAGAATAAAATGAATAAAGAATTTTTAGATAAATCAAGTAAAGAAATGAACGAAGTTGTAGATAGCTTCAAATCATACATTAGTAAGATTAGAACTGGACGTGCAAATGCAAACTTATTAAATGGAGTTATGGTAGATTTTTATGGTAACCCAACACCAATAAATCAAACATCACAAATATCAGCACCAGAACCACAACAGTTAGTGGTGAAACCCTATGATAGAAGTCAAGTTAATAACGTTGCTGCAGGAATCAACAAAGCTGATTTAGGGTTAAATCCATTAGTAGAAGCAGATTTAATTAGAATTAATATTCCTGCATTAACTGAAGAAATAAGAAGAGATTTAGTAAAAAAAATGAATAAAGAATTGGAAACTTTTAAAGTAAGAGTTAGAAATATAAGAAGAGACTCAATTGATAAAGCAAAAAAAGATAGCTCTATCTCAGAAGATTTAAAAAATGATTTTGAAAATCAAGTTCAAAAGTTGACAGATAAATTTATTTCATCATTAGATGAAGTTGCTAAACAAAAAGAAAAAGATTTAATGACTGTATAAAATATTTGTAAAAATATTTTTTTATTTATTATAATATTTCCTAAATTTATAAAATTAGCACACCTATGTTATATACTTATATAAAGAGGTTAAAATGGGTTTTAAACAAGGGGTAATTGTAAATTATAATAAAAAGAATTATTTAATTGTTGAAGTGATTGATAAGCAATTAACTGATAGACAATTAACTTTTTTACGTCTAAAAGATTTAATTACTCAAGAAGTTATTACTGTTGACTCTAAAATGGTTAAATCAATTGTAGTAAACAAGAATAATAATAACCCATCACAAGGTGATACTGAGTATATTGACTCATTGTTTGATTTTAAATCGTATAGAAATACCGATGAGGATTTGTTTGATCTCTCAATGGAAAACACAATTTCTATTGATGATATTAATTCTCAAGGTCTTAATGGCATGAAAGAAGATAGATATTTAAAAAACAAAGAACTAGAAAATTATAATTTAAATGGAAATAAAATTGTAGAAAGCTTTTTAAAAGAAAAGACACAACCATTATTTAAACCTAGAAGAAAACCATTTGATGAAACTCAAAGCATTATTAGCTCTAATAACTTAGTCGATCAAACATTTTCTAGCCTCAAAACTAGTGAATATTATAGAAATCAAGTTAACGAAGAAAGTATAAGGGGATATGATAATTCAATTGATTCTCAAAGTACTAATAGAGATAATTTAGAAAGTTTTGCTAAAAATAACTTTATTCAGAATGAAAAAGAAAATAATAACTATAACGATAAGGTATTAAATATTGATAAAGAACAAATCGATTACAATAATCAAAGTTTAGGTGAAACCAACAAAATTGATACAATCACCAATAATCAAAATTATAATAAATTAGTATCTAATAATGATAATAATCATAGTTTTGTTTTGCATGGTGACTATAATTTAAGTGATTTAGAACAAATTATAAATGATAGCAAGAAGCAAAATCAAGGCGAAGATGAAAACTATATAACCATAGATAAATCTTTGTTAAATAATAAGATAGATGAAGAAAATAACGAAATAAACAGTGGAGCAAGCGTTAATACATTAAAATATACTGATCCCAATTTAAAAAATTTAGTTGATGATAAAACTGAAACAGGGAGTTTAGATACACACAAACTAAATGCCATGCTAATTAAGCAAGAAAATATCTTAGACGAACTTAATAAGAAAGATATTAATGAAACTAATACAATATACGGACTTGGTAGCAACTTTAATAGAGCTGTTTTAAAGGAGTCTAGTATATATAAAAAATTTAATATTATGTCTATTTGACTAATATTACTTTTTGTATTTACTATAATTAGTCCTGTTGTAATTTTAATTGTAAAATTTGTGTATTTATATTTAGAAAGTTCAATAATTTCAATGAGTTATTTTAAGCTATTTACATTTGATGGTTTAATAATAGCAGACTACTTATTAGTTACTCTTTGCCCGTTATTATTTTTAGTATTTTTAGTTTATTTATTATCATATTTAGTGTATGGAATGAAAATTCAATATAAAAAAGTTGCTTATCAAAATTATATGTTAGAAAGCAAACTTAAAATTATTGATTCAATTCAAGAGTTTAACGCAGAAACTAGCACTTATTTAATAAAAGTGCATAATGACATTAAAAAAATAAAAACTAAATTTAAAAAATATGATGATACAAATCCTAGACGAATGAGCAGTAATTCAAACAGTGCAAAAAAAGTATCCCACTAAACTTTTTGTTTTTTTAAAATATAATTTTAATTTGTAATAGAATATATTGTAGTTGAGGTTACAATGAAAAATTGAGATTTAATAATAATGTTACCAATATTATTTGCTATGTGTATATTTACGCTTATTTTTATTGTTTTAAAAGAAAAAATAAAAAAAAGGCAAGTATTATTCCTAACAAGTATCATTTTCTTTTGAATGATAGTTGGATATCTTTCAAATAAAACCTTTAATACATTACCAACAACACTTGAAGTAGAAAAATCAGAGTTTATATTTCTTATAATTTTTGGGACTTCATTATTCTTGATATTTCTAAAACCATTTGCAACTTTTATCACTGGTATTATTAGAAATAGAACATCATGACTCAAGGTATCATATGCAATAATTTTTACAATGGTCCTTATTCTAACTATAGTAGGAGAAAAAACTAATATCTATTACTTTATATTTATGTCATTTATGTTATCTATTTGCATTGCTTCATCAACTATTTATTTTTTATTTTATAATGAACAGTATTATTACAGAATTTATGTTTTGCCTGCTACTTGAATTGTATTTAGTTTTATTACATTTGGCACTACACTTGGTTTATATTTGGAAGAATTAAATACAATAGTAATTGGAAAAACATTTAATTATTCAATTTTAGGAATTTCAATGTTTATTATTTTATGTTTATTTATTTTTACATCATTATTTATCAAAGAGTCTAGGAATCTTGCAGGTGTATTTGATAAAGAGGTTATAGATCTATTACCGAAAAAAAATAATCTTAATTTTTTTATGATTTATTTGATTGTTTTTTTATTATCTATTACAAGCTCATTAAATAATTCAATGATTGTAAAGTTGTTTATAGGACTCAACCTTAGGGATTACCAATTAGATTACAATCAAGTATTTTCTTTTTTGCGAGCTTTTAACTTCCTTTATACAGTGCCATCTATAATTGTTTCTTACTTTATCTATAAATTTGTTCTAAAATATTTAGGGCAAAAGTATTTAATATTTACATCATTATTTCTTATATTTGGTATGTATACTATTTTAGCTTTTACCACGAATCCTTATGTATATACATTCACAAATATTTTTACCGGAATACTAATGAATCAAATTTTATTCTCATTATTTTCTTTGTGTATAATGTGAAACTATAGATCACCCAAAAACCCAGTTACAGGTTTTTTTGGAACTTCATTTTTCGGTGCAAAATTTCTTATTGAATCAACAGAAAAAATAGTTGGGTTTTATAACAAGGGTGTATTTCATAATGTAAACAAAATAAGTGATTTAGAAACCTTGCTTGTTGTAAATTCAACTTTATTAAAAGAATTTGACGTGGCAACGACACTAATTATGTCTTTTTCTTGTATGTTAATATTAATTTGTATATTAATATTTTACTTTAGAAATAATTCGATGTTTGCTGATTATACAAGTTATAGGAATGCTACAAGAAATTTAAAAAACTTATTAAAGAAAAGAATATTAGAAAAAGCTAAAACAAAAATAGAAGTATAAGAAATTATAATGAAAGGTTATAAAGATGAATAAGCTAATAAATAAAGAACTTTCTTTAGATTTTCAAATTAATCCATTTGAGATTCAAAGTATAAAGTATAAAAATAATGAAGTATTATATCAAAAGGATGGAGATTGAAAAAAAACTTGACCTATTATGTTTCCTGTGTGTGGTAATTTAAAATCTAAGTTAACATACGAAGGTAAAGAACTTGATATTATTAGACACGGATTTTTTAATGATATAAAGAATTGAAAAATAATTCAAAAAAAAGAGAGTTCTTGTTTATTAGAGTCAGTTTTTGACAAACCTAATAAATTATTCCCTTTTAAATATAAAATAACTATAAAGATTAGACTTACAAAGAAAAAAGTTTATCTAGATATAAATATAAAAAATATAGATTTAAAAAAAATGTATTATAGTTTTGGTCATCATCCAGCTTTTATTTTTGATAAAGGTGATACAATTACTCTTAATAAAGAAGAAGAATTTATATATGAATTTAGTGATGGGTTAATGTTTGAAGAAAGCGATACAAAAAAAATAAAATCATTTAGTTACGGAGAATTAGATTTTAGTAACTCAAAACCGTATCTTGCTTTTTCGAAATCGAATAGTGTATCAATAAGAAGGTCAAACATTTCATACAAAATACATTATCCAAAATATCCTATTTTTTTATTTTGGTCAATTAATGAAAATGCAAAGTATGTTTGTGTTGAACCTTGATTTGGAATGCCGGACTATGCAAATCAAAATCATAGTGAAATTAGCGAAAAAAAACAAGTAATTATATTAGAACCTGGTAAAAATAAGATTCATAAATTTTCAATTAAGTTTGACTAAAAACGAGCTATTTAAAGCTCGTTATTTTTTTTATTTAGTCATTCATTATAGTATTCCATTATTAATAATTTTAACTCTGGTAGTAATTCTTCTTGTTTTACACTTTTAAAGATAACACCTTTTTTAAAGATAATTCCACCTTTGTTTCCTCCTGCAATTCCAATGTCTGCTTGTGCTGATTCTCCTGGCCCATTGACTACACAACCAAGTATGGCTATCTTTAGTGGAAAGCGTAATTCTTCTACATAAGTTTCAACTTCTTTAACAACCTTGTTAAGTTCAAACTCAAGTCTACCACATGTTGGACAAGCAATTACTTCAACCATATTTTCGTACAGACCCATTGAGTTTAAAAGTCTTTTAGCTACTTTTATTTCTTCTACTGGGTCCTCGCTAAGACTAATTCTTATAGTACTACCAATTCCTCTATATAAAAGATAACCTAGACCAAAACTTGATTTAATAGTTCCATTCAATAGACTTCCAGCTTCTGTTATTCCTAAATGTGAAGGATAGTTTCAAATTTCGCTTGCCATTTCATAGGCCTCTATTGCCATGAGAGGGTCAGTAGCTTTTAGAGAGTATATTATGTCATAAAAACCAAGTTCTTCCAAAATTTCTATATGAGTTCTCAATGATTCAATCATAGCTTTTGGTGTTCAGCCATATTTTAATACCATATTCTTTGGCAAACTTCCAGAATTAATACCAATTCTAATTGGTATTTTCTTTTCTTTACATTTTTCTACAACAGCAACAGTATTCTCTCTATTTCCAATATTCCCTGGGTTAATTCTTATCTTTGCACATCCAGCATCGGCTGCCAATAATGCAAATTTATAATTAAAATGAATATCTGCAACTATTGGTATTGGTGATAACTTAACTAGTTCGTTTAATGCATTCGCATCATCAATACCCAGTACAGCTACTCTAACAATTTGACAACCTTCTTTATGTAAAACCTTTATTTGTTTTAGAGTTTCCTCAACATCATGGGTTTTGGTTGTTGTCATTGACTGAATAACAACTTCCTTATTTCCTCCGATCTCAACATTGCCAACAATAACTTTTCTTGTATTTTTTCTGTTAATCATATTTAACTTCCAATCAATTATTCAATAAATATTATATATAAAAAAGTAAGTGCATATCAATATATTTTTAGTAATCTCTTTTTTTATGTATAATTACTTTATAGGGGTGAACATAGTGGCTAATAAAATAACTCTTAGGGATGTTGCACATATTTGCAAGTTAATTAAAAATAAAGAGTATAAAGGATTATCTGAACTAAAGGCATATTCAGATATTATTCAAAATTACATTGATGAAACATTTTTCATGAACGAGGCTATAATTGAGAAGTTGGTTAAATATTGTGAAAATAGTTCAAGGTATTTAGATATAAATTTTAAAAATGAAACTAATATTGATTTAACAGTTGAAGATGTTTCAAATTATATAAAATACTCAAAAAATGCACTTGAACTTTTAATATTTTCTGAAGATGGTGTATTTAATCATAAAGTATTCGTTGAAATAAGGAGCATTGTTAGATATTTCATAAAAAAAACATATAAAATGGAATCACTGATGAATTTTAATACTTTATATGGAATTACCACTGATGAATTCCACCAACAAAATGAAACTTTTAAATACTTATACACAATTTTTGATAAACTTACATATATTGCAAATCACCTAAAATGTAAATATTTAGAAAAAACTAAACAAAACCCAGATACGTCTTTAAAATTTTTTAATGACTTTCTAAAAGATATTTCTTTTTTATCAAACAGTCCAGAGGACTTTGAAAAATTAACAAATGTAATTGATCTTATTACATACTCAAGAGCATGACATTTTATTAGAAGGTTAAGAAATTTATTAGAACATGATTTTGCAGACCCTAATTTTAATTACAATATATCTTTATCAATAAATTTATTGTTTATTATTATAGGTAGAATCGTACTTGCGTTAGATAAACATTTAAAAAATGATGAAAATTTGAGTAAAACTCTTGATAAATTAAGAAATAGCTAAAAGGTAATTATGGAAAAATGAACTTTAATTGAATTAGATAATTTTAATGGTCCTTTGGACCTATTATTACATATGATAAAAGAAAAAGAACTAAACATACTTGAGGTTAATTTATTAACACTTTCTAATCAGTATATTGATTATATTAGGGGTTTAAAAGTATTAAATATAGAAGTCGCAAGTGAATACTTAGTTATGGCTGCATATTTAATTGAATTAAAGTCGAAGATATTAATTCCTAAAGAAAATAATGAGTTTGATGAAAATATAGAAGATTCAGAAAGAGAAGATTTGATTAATAGGCTAATAGAATACCATAAAATTAAAGAAGTTACTGGGTTTTTCAAAAGTAAACAGGAAGAATATTTAAAATCATTTAGCAAGAAAAAATCAATTATTAAAGTTACTAAAATAGATGATGATGAATTACCATTAGCAAAAAATAACATTAATATTGATAGTTTTTCTAAAATATTTTTAAAAGCAATTGAAAAAAACAAGTTTAAAAATTTTGAAGTAAACACACTAACAACAACAGAGATATCTCCAGAAGAATTATCAAAAGATATTTTAGAGTATTTTGAGGATAATAAAATTAAATCAATTGATTTAGAAGAATTGATTCATATAAAAGAATTTAGTTTAAAAATGTTAGTTGCGACTTTCTTGTCTATTTTAGACTTAGCATCTAAACACTTAATCACATTATCACAAACAGGTGAAAAAATAAGTATTGAAGTATTAATATAAAGGAGTAATAATGGATAAAAGTAAACAAGTGTCATTAATTGAAGGCTTACTTTTCATTAATGGTGATGAGGGAATTTCACTAGATGATATTTCAGAATTCCTAGATATAACCAATAATGTTAGTGAAAATCTTATAAAGCACTTAATTGAGAAATATAAAAAAGATGAGGAGTCAGGTTTAGAGATACAAAAGTTTGCTAAAGACAAGTTTAGAATGACTACAAAAAAAGTAAATTCAGATTATTATTTAAAACTAGCAAATTTAAAAACAGAAGCTAAATTATCATCTGCAAGCATCGAAGTTCTATCGATAATTGCATATAAAGGTCCCACTACTAAAGCGGAGGTGGAAAATATTAGGGGAGTAAATTGTGATCATATATTTTATAAGTTAAGGTTAAGGAATCTAATATGTGAAGCTGGTAAATCTAATGATGTTGGTAAACCGATGATGTACAAAGTTACCACCGAATTTTTAAAGTATTTTAGTTTAAATAGTCTTGAAGAATTACCAAAATTAAGAGATAATAATAACTCAGAAAAAGAAATATTCAATAGGGGATATAATGATACAAGATAGATTACAAAAAATTATAGCTTCAAGGGGTTATTGCTCAAGAAGAAAAGCAGAAGAATTAATTACAAACAACCAAGTTAAAGTTAATGGTAAAATTGTAAATGAGTTGGGTAGTAAATTTGATACAAATGTCAATATTACAATTAATGATAGACCTGTATCAATTATTAGCGAAAAACATTATTACTTATTTAATAAACCAAGATTAGTTTTAACAACTATGGTTGATAAAGAAAACAGGAAAACAGTCGCAGATTTTTTTAAAAATGTTAAAGCACGTGTATATCCAGTGGGTAGACTAGATTATGATGTTAGTGGTGCGATTATTATGACTAATGATGGAGAATTTGCAAACTTTGTAATGCACCCTAGATACGAGTTCCAAAAAACGTATCAGGCATTGTGTAAAGGTAAGGTTCATAAAGATCAAGTAACCCAGTTGGTTAAAGGTGTAATAATTGATGATAATTACAAAACTAAGGCTATCGAGGCAAGATTATGTGATTATGATAAGGAATATGATGAATCTGTTGTTGAACTAACAATTACAGAGGGAAGAAAACACCATGTAAAAAAAATGTTAATAGCAGCTGATATATATTTGAAAAAGTTAAAAAGAACCAGAATTGAGTTTTTAACACTTGATGAATTAGAAGTAGGTCAATATAGAGTTTTAAAAGCGCATGAAATTAAAAAGTTTTATGGTATTTATAAATCGGTAAAGCAAAATAAAGCTAATTAAGGAGTAAAATGGGAAGAGCACACGAAGTAAGAAAACAAAGTATGGAAAAGACTGCAGCAATGAAGTCTGCTTTATATGGTAGATGTTCAAAGGAAATTTATATGGCGGCAAAAAATGGGTCTAAGGATATCGAATCTAACCTAGCATTAAGGAGTGCGGTAGATAAAGCGAAATCTAAACAAGTACCAGCTGATGTAATACAACGTGCAATAAAAAAAGCTGAGGGTAATTCAACAGATAATTATTTATCAAATAGATATGAAGGATATGGACCAGGTAATTCAATGATAATTGTCGATTCTTTAACAAATAATGTAAATAGAGCAATTGCAGATATTAGAGAAGTGTTTAATAAAAATGGTGGTAAAATTGCAACAAGTGGTTCAGTGTCACATTCATTTACTTCTTCAAGCATTTTTGGTTTTAATGAACACAACATTGAATTTATTCTTGAATCTTTAATAAATGAAGATTGTGAAGTTAATGATGTAGTTGAAGAAGATGGGATGATAATAGTTAATGCACCACTAAATTCGTTTAATTCAGTAAAAAAAGCATTAGATAAACTTAATATTAAGGAATACAAAATTGCTGAAACTACAATGATAGCTAATGAATATATAACAATTGATGATATTGAAATACTTGAAAAATTTAATAAACTTGTTGATAAATTAAATGAATTAGAAGATGTTCAAAATGTATATCATAATGTTGAAAATGCTTAAAAAAAATGAAGTTAAACTTCATTTTTTTTATCATACTTTAATTCTATCTTTCTCTTCTTTGTACATACCATCACCTGGTTGTGTTCCAAATATTTCATGGAATTCATTTATATTTACAAGTACCCCGTTACATCTAAACTCCTCAGGAGAGTGAGGATCAATAAGTAATCTAGTATTTTTTAATTCATCTGTAGATTTTCTTCTTCAAATAATTGCATAGTTCTCAAAAAAGAGTTTAATGTCTCCTGGACATTCTTCTTTACAAATATCTAAAGCAGCTGCTACCCCACTTAGATCACCAATATTTTCTCCTAAAGTTAATTTACCATTTACGTGTGAACCATTAACATCATATTGATTATATTGTTCAACAAGGGCTTGTGTTCTTTTGTTATATTCTTTATAGTCATCTGGTGTTCATCAGTTGTTAAAGTTACCGTCTTTATCAAATTTACTTCCTTCGTCATCAAAACCATGACTTACTTCATGACCTATTACAGCACCTATACCACCTAAATTTTTAGCTCGTGGTTCATTGATGTCATAAAATGGTGATTGAAGTATTGCTGCTGGGAAACAAATTTCATTTGAGCTTGGATTGTAATAAGCATTTACTGTTTGTGGATACATATATCATTTATTTTTATCAACTGGCATGTTAATTTCGTTCAATTCTTTTTTTATCAGATACTTTACGATATTATTTATATTTTCATATAAACTTCCACCTTCGTTATAATCTCTTATTTCTACTTCTTCATAAGTTTCAAACTTATCTGGATAACCAATTTTGATTGTGAAACCTTTTAATTTCTCTACAGCTTTTATTTTTGTTGTTTCACTCATTCAATCTAAATCATTAATTCTTTTTTCATACACATTTATAAGTTTTTTTACCATATCATAAACGTCTTTTTTTGCTTCTTCAGAAAAATGTTTTTTTACATATTCTTTACCAAGCATTTCCCCTAATTTACCATTTGTAAACTCTACAGCTCTTTCAATCTCAGGTTTCATTTCTTTTACACCCGAGAATACAGAACTGAAATTAAATGCTATTTTATAGAAATTTTCAGATGTTAATCCACTATAAGCACTCAATAAGTCAAACTTCATAATATCTTTTAAATCTTCTAAATTAATAGATTCTAATATATCTGAAAGTTTTTTAATGTATTTAGGTTGAGTTAAAATAATAATGCTTGCTTTTGAATAACCTGTTTTATCAAAGTAATCCTTTCAGTCTATAAATTTACAATATGATTTCAAGTCTTCTAAAGTAACAACGTTATAAATATTTTCGGGAGATCTTAACTCTTCTTTTTTAAGCATCGATTTTGCTAATTTATCTTCAAAAGAGTATATTAAATCAAATAAATTATTTGATTTAAATTTAATTTTAGACTCTAACACAAGATCATTAACGTATTTCTTATATGCTTCTTTTATTTCTGTGTGTCTAGGGTGACTTTCTTCATAAAAGTCCCTATCTGACATTCCTAAACTCATTGTAGAAATAAACAATGCTCTTAGATTACTATCTTTAAAATCTGAATCCATTCCAAAACCAAATAAAAAACTAGTTTGAAACTTTTGATAAAAATCTATTATAAAATTTGTGAATTCTTTTTTATCTTTAAGGGTATCAATGAATTCAATCATCCCCATTATAGGTTTTAGTCCTTGTTTGTTTCTTTCTTCTCAATTTAAATAATTATTAAATAAGGCTACTATTTTCTTCTGTTCTACATTAAGAGAATTCTTATCTTTATTTTTTAATTCCAAGATTAAATCTCTAATGTCATCAATTGATTTTTTTCTAAGTATTTCAAAACTACCTCAAGATGGATATCCACTAGGTAATTCAGTTTTTTCTACTCAATCCTGATTCATTGCATTAAAAAAATTATCTTGAATTCTTTTTTTATCTTTCATATTAATATTTCCTTTCAATAAATATATTATATAGTTTTTTTGTATGTAAAATTTTTATACTAACAATAAAAAACTATGCTAGTTTTTTATTGTTATAATAAGTTTGGTCATAGGGGGAAAAATTTTGAATAAGGATATTATTTTACTTAGAACAGTAGAAGTGGCTGCAATAGCGTCTTATAAATATATAGGAAGTAAAGACAAGAATTTAGTTGATTTAGCTGCCGTAGAAGCCTTTGAAGTAATGTTAAAAAATGAAAAAGGATTTAAATTAAAAATTGTGAACGGTGAAGGTGAGTTAGATAATGCACCAATGTTGTATGTTAACCAATTACTAGGTGATATCTCAAATGTTGATTGTCCTTTTTATGATGTCTCAGTTGATCCAATAGAAGGTACAAATCCTGCTGCATTTAACTTTGCTGGAAGCATATCAACAATTGCTATTTCCAAAGAAAACACAATGCTACAAATGCCTGAAATGTATATGGAAAAGTTGTTTGTAAAAGATAAATATAATGATTTAGTTAATCTAGAAGAAGGCATATTAGAAAATGTTTTAAAAATGCAAGAACAGGAAATGAGAAAAGATTTAAAATGTATAGTATTAGATAAACCGCGTCATGATGAAATAATAAAGAGTTTAAGCAATATGGGTGTTATTGTAAGATTAATAAAAGATGGAGATGTATTAGCAGCAATTGATGTTGTTAATGGTGAAGCTGATTTTGTATATGGAATTGGCGGTGCACCTGAAGGATGTCTTATGGCATCGCTTGCAATCGCATCAGGTTGCAGAATGCAATGTAAGTTAGTTCATTATAATGAAATATGAAGAAATGAAAAAGAGACAGATTCAAGAATGCTTAAAGAAAAAGCTTGAATGTCAAAACATAAAATAGATACAAGCACTATACTAAATGATAGAGATCTTGTTAGCGATGACAGAACAAGATTCTTTGCAGCTGGTTTAACAGCTGGTGGAAGCTTGAAACCAATTACATACAAAAAAGGTAAGTTTTTTGTAAATGCATTTATGGCATCTCATGGAATTGTGAGAAACTTTAACTCAATTTATGATGTTAATAAAGTAAATGGTTTAAAACCAGATATTAAGTTTTTGTTTGATAAGTATAAGCGTTAGAAAAAGAGGTATTATTTTGACAGATTTAGACAAAATTTTATTAGTTGCAATAGTCTCATCTTTAATTTGTATTTTTTCTTTGAAATTAATTTATACTTTTCTATACTCGAGATATCAAATAATGGAAATTAATTCACCAGATTCTAATATATCTACAAGTAAAATTGAAGAAATCATTCAGAATTTAAAAACCTATTTAAAAGCAACAGATTTAAATATTGAATATGCAAATAAAGATAGTTATCAAAGAATTTATCAAATGTTAAATAAAAGACAAAAAACTATACAAATACCAAAATGATTTATGCCAAGTGTTGGTTATGAACTTGATTATATTATTGCAAGTATTTGATACAATGTAAAATTATATCAGAAAGATAAGTATATAAAGAAGTTTAACTTTATCTCGGTAATTATGCCATTATTTCTTTCTATTATATATTATTTATTTGTATTTCTTAGTTTCTTGTTATATTTAATAAACTATTTTATATTTACAAACCCAGTTGATCTAATTGCTAATCCAATTATGAACTTTTTAATATCATATCCAATTATTCAGATAATCTGTATCACTTCATTTTTAGTATTATTAATTAATATATTTTATGTAAATAGATTAAAAAGTATACTAGAGGCAAAGTTTGAAATAGAAATTATAGCGTTTGTTGATCAATATTGCACAAGTTATAAACATGATATTTCTGCAGCAAGAGTATATTCGAACAATATTCAAAGAATAAACCTTAAAATATTTAGGTTTAATAGTAAAACATCAAATATGAAGTTTTTAGGACCATTTACATTTTTATAAAAAAAACATTTATTTAGTTACACTTGTAACCTAATAAATGTTTTTTTAACCTTGACCAAGACCTTTTTCTTTTCATTCTTTTAAAATTTCTTCTCTTCCACCTGGTTGAAGATATCTATCCTTGTATTCTAAATATCTTTCTTTACATTCTTCTACCTCTTTTAACGCTTCATCAATATCTCCTCAACCATTGATCTTAACTTCTTTATTTTGTAATGCCTTATATTGAAGAAAGAAATTTTCTATTTCGTCTTTCAAATGTTGTGGAACATCTTTTAGTGTTTCATATCCATTGAATCTTGGATCATCATTAAATACACCAAACAGTTTAGTATCAATTTCTCCGTTGTCAATCATCCTAATTGAACCTAAGATTCTTACTCTTACTTGAACCCCTGGAAAAGTAGGGTATGTTGCAAGTGATATAACATCAAGTGGGTCACCATCTCAATCAAGTGTTTCATCTATAAATCCATATTCACCAGGGTAGAAATTAGCACCATAAAGCACTCTATCTAATGTAATGCTTTTTGTTAGAACATCATATTCAAATTTATTTGTACTTCCTTTAGGATTTTCAATAATTACATTAATAATATTTTTTTTCATTTTTTGCTCCTTTAATACAAATTTATTTTATATTATTATTATAGAAAAGAGGGTTATTTATGAAAAATGGGAATAAAAAAAATAACTTATTTGATAACCTAAGTGATGAGGATTTAGACTTAAAAATAAAAAAGTTAAAGTCAATGAGACTTGAGTACTTTAAGCTTTCAACAAAAAAAATTACGCATTTATCGCTTTTATTAGCGATAAATGTTATTTTATCATTTATATGTTTTTTAATATTTACAAAAATTGCTTTTTTAGGATTTCTTAAAATTGAGTTAAGTTTTATAACTTATATACTATGTTGAAGATTAATTAACTCATTCTATGCTTCGTTAATTGTTTTTATTGGTACTTGATTAAGATTTGGGTGATTAGATATAGATTTTGTTGGACTTATCAGTTTGAATATTTCAGATTTATTAGCTTTATGATTATATATTTGCTTTCATCATATTTTTACAAGAATAATAAAGTTTGATAAAAAAGTTTATAAATATCTATTACCAAGTCTATCCATTATAATTACTATTATTTCAGTAGGATTAATAAACGTGGTATTAAATTTCTTGTTTCTATTACCAATGTATATTTATTTTCTTGGTTATTATGAGTCTGCAAGTAAATTTTTGGAGAGCTTAAATTTAAACTGGCCTTTATATGGTTCTATAATATTTGGTTTTAATTTATTAAAATATAGTATTAATTTTATAATTTATGTTTCTATTCAAGAGGTATTAGAAAAAATTGTACCTAAATTATAATTTTTATAATTAATATTTATAATTTTTATAATTTAGTTTATAATATTTTCTAGGAGGAAATATTAATGGAAAATAATAATTCAAAAGATAATAAAGATAATTCTGAACACATTGTTTCAGAACATAATGATAAAGACAATAAAAAAGATCATTATCATGATGAACATCATTTTGATATGTTTGGAAATCACGATGATGTTAAAGAGGAAGATTTTAACTGAAAAACAAGTATTTATACATCAAAGCGAAATTTAACTTTTAGACTAACTTTATCAGGTATGATATTAGCTATAGCAATTGCTGCTACTTCATTAGATATGTACATTGAACACCTAATTATCCCAATCGATGGGGTTATTTTACCAACAAGGTTTTTAGATATATTAGTAATTACCTTATCAATAGGTAGTTTAGGGCCAGTATTTAGTAGTTTGATTGGATTTATAGTTCCATGAATACATATGCTTATTCACGGTGGAGGTGCAATTCACAACCCACTTTCAACTATGGTTGATTCATTTGGATACTTCTTGGTAATATGGGTATTGTGATTATTTTATTATTTCATATTTAAAAATTCATATACTCACAAAGACCCAAATAATAAAAAAGATATATTTAAAAGATGAATGCCAATTGTTGCATTTATACCTGTTGTGGTTGTTATATTTACAATGATTAATGTATTGGTAATATATTTAAACTCAAGTACATTAGAAGAACATCATCATGAAGAAAATAATTTATTTAGTATAATACAAAAATTTCATGAAACAGAAGATCATGACCACGATCATGTTGATTGAGGAGTTTTCTCAAATAAGTTATGAGTTTACACATTTATAATTTTAGGTATAGAAGTTGCTAGATTTACAATTTGTTATTCACTATTTGGTGTTTTAGAACCACAAATGAAAAAAATTAACCATATATTTAAATAATTCTTGCTTTTATTTGATAAAATCTATTTGTATATTATAAGAGCGAGGAAAAACATGGCAAGTAAAAAACCAATTTATGTTTCTTTAGATTTAGGAACAGCTTATACATTAGTTTATATCTCTGGACAAGGTGTTATTTATAATGAACCTTCAATTGTTGCATATAAAATTCCAGAAAATAGAATTGTAGCTGTTGGAAACGAAGCCTATAAAATGATAGGTAAAGCAAATAAAAACCTTAGAATAATTAGACCGATGGTCAATGGGGTTATAACTGATGCAAAAGCAACACAGGCACAGTTAAACTATATTTTTAAAAAATTAAGAATTGAAAAGTATTTAAAAAACTCAGTTATATTAATGGCATGCCCATCTGTTGTGACTGAACTTGAAAAAAGCGCATTGAAAAAAATTGCACTTAATTTAGGAGCAGCGGATGTTTTTGTAGAAGAGGAAGTTAAAATGGCTGCAATCGGTGGTGGTGTAAGAGTCGATGCACCTTCAGGACACTTAGTAGTTGATATGGGCGGAGGAACTTCGGATGCTGCTGTGTTATCAGCTGGTGAAATCGTTCTTTCAAAATCTATAAAAATAGCAGGTAATTTATTAAATGAAGAAGTATTAAAATTTGTAAAGGCTCAGTATGGTCTTGAAATAGGAATTAAATCAGCTGAACAAGCAAAAATTAAAATCGGTTCTTTATCAAAATACCCTGACGAAAGATCAATAAAGCTATATGGACGTGATGTAGTTTCAGGTTTACCAAGAGAAATTGAAGTCACACCACAAGAGATGAGAGAGGTATTGAAAATTCCTTTATCAAAAATCATTGATTTAGTAGTACAAGTTTTAGAAGAAACACCACCAGAATTAGCTGGAGATATATTTAGAAATGGTATCGTATTATGTGGAGGGACAGCTTTAATAAAAGGAATCGATAAGTATTTTGCAGACACATTACAATTACCATGTAAAATTGCAGAAAACCCACTGATGGCAGTTATAAATGGAACTCGAAAATTTGAAAGTGAAGTATATGACATGCTAAAAGAACAAAAATTTAGAAATGAAAGCACTTTCTAATATTCTAAGAAAATAAATTCATTATTTTATTTAATTTGTATCGTGCTAACTAAATATATAAAAAATAGAAAATCTAATTATACCAGTAATAAAATTACTGGTTTTTTTAATTATAATTATATTTGAACAAGATTAAAATAATTAAAAAAGTGGTTTTATATTTTTATTATTATAATAAATCTTTATAAGAACATTGTAAGGTAATTAAGTAAAGTGGAGAATTAAAAAAAGTCTTTTAAAAAAGACCACATTAAAAATTCTATTATTTCATGATTAAAATAATATTTAATTAATAAAAATGATGTAAAATGATATTTTAAATCATTATGTTCGTTTATAAGCAAAATTATATATTTTATCTATTCTTTTATTTTGACTGCGCTTGTAGGACAAACCATTTGGCACTCTTTTAATTCAAGATTATTTTCTTTTGCCTCTGCCAGACCATCTTCATCCATGAAAAGAGTTTCGCTTTCATCTATTTCAACGCAAGCCATACAACCAATACATAAATCTTTATCTATTCAAGTTTTTTTCATAATATTTCTCCTTTAATATAGTAATATATTACAATAATTTTAATTATTAAGTCATTTAATTTATAATAATAAGAGCATAGAGGTGTTTAATGGCAAATCAGTCAAGAATGACGCGCAACAAGGAGTTGCACGATAAAGTAAAAAAAGATATTATTTATAATAAACAGCTACAAAACGATAAATCAATAATAAATTCTACTTTTGAAAGATTAAAAGAAATTGACCTTAATTTTTTTAAAGAAAAACTGGATTATTTTGATAAAAAACATCAGTTTGAAAAACCTTATTTAGATAAAGATAAAACATCTAATTTTATATCTGATGAAATAAAATATGACTTAAAAAGAGAAATAGCTGAATTAAAAAAAATAAATGATAATAATATATCAAAAAGTGAAGTGCCTCTTAATAAAAACAAAGATGAACAAAAAATTATATTAAGAAATGAAAAGTATAAGTTGTATTATGAAAACATTGGAAGAAATCAACAAATTTTTCAAAGAAGCATTGAAAAATTGAAAAATAAGCAACTAAATAAAACACAGTTACCAAATAATATTTCAATGACAACCGTTCATCAAATGAGATCACAGGATAAAAGATCTACAAATACAATGCTTGTAGAAGTGCAAGGTAAAGTTGAAGTATACCAAAATAAACTTTTAAAAGCGTATAATCCTAAAATAAAGAGTACAAAAATTAAATGAGTATTGCCTTTAATACTTTTGGTTTTTTTTGTAATGATATTGTCAATAGTTATTCCTATATTTATAGATTTTTAGAGGTATTAATGAAGAAAATGATTAGAGTAGCAGTAGATGGTACTGCAGGTAGTGGTAAAAGTACAATTATGAAATTAGTATCAGAAAAGTTAAATATTACTTTCTTTGATACTGGTCTAATGTATAGGGCATTTACATTGTTTTGTCTAAAAAATAATATTGATTTTAAAAACTCTGACATAATGGAAGGTTTATTGCATAGCTTTAATTTTGAATTAAATGATTCAAGTGAACCAATAATTAATGGTGAAAATTATGATAAGTTATTAACTTCGTACGATGTGGTTAAAAACATTAAGTATGTAGCAAATAATATTAAAGTAAGAGAATTTATGGTTAATAGTCAAAGAAAAATAGCATTTAATAAAAGTATTATAATGGTTGGAAGAGATATTACAACAGTTGTTTTACCAAATGCTGATTTAAAGATATATTTTGATTGCTCAATTGAGGCAAGAGCTAAAAGAAGGTTTGAACAAAACAACCAAAACAATATTATTCCAAATAACTATGAAGAAATTTACAATAGTATTTATAAAAGAGATGAAAATGATAAAAATAGATCTATCGGTGCTTTAAAAGTTGCTGACAGCGCTTGAGTATTTGATACAAGTTTTTTAACAATAAATGAAGCTGTTGAAAAAGTTATAGAAAAAGTTAAATCGATAGAATAAAGAGGTTCATTTATGAAAAAAAAAGGAATAGTAGCAATTGTTGGTAGACCTAACGTTGGCAAATCTACACTTTTTAATAGAATAATAAAAGAGAAAAAATCAATTGTTGAAGATGTTCCAGGTGTTACAAGAGATAGATTATATGGTGATGCTGAGTGATTAACGGTACCATTTATATTAATTGATACTGGAGGTATTACACTACAAGATACAAAGTTTGCAAAGGAAATAAAAATGCAAGCTGAAATTGCAATTAAAGAAGCGGATCTTATTTTATTTGTCTTAAATTATAAAGATGGAATATGCCCTGAAGACAATGCTGTTCTTAAAATACTTTATAAAACTAACAAACCTATTATTTTAGTAATTAATAAATATGATAAGAAAGATGATTTTAATAACTCTTATGAATATTTGTCATTAGGACTTGGTGAGCCAGTTTTAGTTTCATCAACTCATGGTATCGGAGTTGGTGATTTACTTGATAGGATAACTCAAAACCTTCCTAACTCTGATGATATTAAAGAAGACGAGAGCATAAAAGTATCTGTGGTAGGTAAGCCTAATGTCGGTAAGTCAAGCTTTGTAAATTCATTATTAGGTGAAAAAAGAATGATTGTTTCAGATATACCTGGTACAACAATAGATGCAGTTGATAGTTCAATATTAGTAAATAATAAAAAGTTTCTTATTATAGATACTGCTGGGTTAAGAAAAAAAGGTAAAATTTATGAAAATTTAGAAAAGTATAGTTACATAAGATCAATTACAAGTATAAATAAATCTGACGTTGTATTATTAATGCTTGATATTAGTCTTCCAATTACTGATCATGATTCTAACATTGGTGGTTTTGCATTCCAGGAGAGCAAACCTATTATTATAATTGCAAATAAATGAGACTTAGTTCAAAAAAAAGATTCTAATTCAATGAATAAAAAAGAAGAGGAAATAAGATCTTATTTTAAATATCTAAGTTATGCTAAAATTTTGTTTATTTCAGCTACGGAAAAAATAAGAGTTAATAAAGTTTTTGACATAATTGAAAATGTTAATCAAAACCTTAAAAAAAGAATTAAAACTAGTGTCCTAAATGAAATATTTAATAAGGCACAGTTAATTAACCCGTCCCCAAGTCACAATGGAGGAAGATTAAGAATATATTATTCATCCCAGGTAGAGGCATATATACCAACATTTGTATTATTTGTAAATGATCCATCATATGCTCATTTTTCATATAAAAGGTTTTTGGAAAATCAAATTAGGCAACATTTTGATTTTTCCGGAGTTCCAATTAAAATAATTTTTAGAGATAGGAGAAATTAAATGCAATCAAGTAAAAATATTACCATTATTGGTACAGGTGCTTATGGTACAGTATTAGCTAATGTATTAACTGATAACGGACATAATGTAATTATGCACGGTATTGAAAATAGTCAAGTGAATGATATAAATGATAACCATATAAATTCAGCATTTTTTAGAGATCTAATTATTAATGAAAATATTAAAGCAACCAACGACTTTCCTGTTGCAATTGAAAAAGCAGAAGTTGTAATCTTAAGTGTACCTACATTTGCATTAGATAGTGCATTAGATAATATATTAAAATATGGCAAGCGTAAGATGTCTATTATAAATATTGCTAAAGGTCTTGATGAGGAGAATTTAGATCTATTAAGTAATAAAATTATTAAAAAATTAGAAAATAAAAATGTAATGAAAAATTTTGGTGCTTTGTATGGACCTTCTGTTGCTATTGAAGTTATTTTAAGAAAACCTACTTGCATAATGTCATGTAGTAAAGATAAAGTATTTGCAGATTTCATAGCTAATTTATTTAGTAATGAATATTTCATAGTTAAAAGCACTACTGATATTGCTGGTTGTGAAGTCTCAGCGGCATTAAAAAATGTTATTGCTATTGCTAGTGGTATATTACAAGGATATAGTGCTTCTGATAATGCCAGAGCTTCGCTTATAACTATTGGAAATGCAGAAATATATAAGTTCGCTAAAGTGTTTGGAGCAGAAATGACTACATTTATGAATTTTGCAACTTTAGGAGATTTGATCCTAACTTGCTCTTCTTTTAAATCAAGAAATTTTTCTTTAGGAATGGCAATCGCTGAAAACAATAGTGCTGCGACTGCCTTAAAATATCATAAAAAAACAGTAGAAGGGGTAGCCTCTGCAAAAGTAGCATTTAAGTTAATGGAAAAGTATAAAATTGATACACCATTGTTTGAAATAATGTATAAAATACTATACAATAATCTTAACCCTAGTAATCTTATTAACAGTTTCTTTAAGTTTGCTACGGTAGTATAGATACAATAAGGGGTAGAATTACTATGACAAAAAAAGAATTATCAGAAAAATTATCAGTGAATTTTAGCACTTCTAAAGCAGATGCAGAAAAAATGGTTAGTTATGTATTTGATGAGATAACAAAAGCTTTAACAAGTAAAGAGGAAGTACAAATCGCAGGATTTGGTAAATTCTTAACAAGTGATAGAGCAGCTCGTGAAGGTGTTAATCCAGCAACTGGTGAAAAAATTAAAATAGCAGCTACAACTGTTGCTAAGTTTAAAGCAGCTAAACAATTGAAAGATGCAGTTGCTAAATAGTTTTACAATATTAAAGGTTGCTTAGGTAACTTTTAATTTTTTTTATGAAAAATGAATAAATTATTTAAAGATGGATTAATTAATAAAAAAACTCTTCTAATATTAAACTACAAAAAAGTAGGTATAAATGAAAACCAACTTTCTATATTGTTGCTAATAATGGAACTTTCTACAGAAGAGCAAAAAAACTTCACACCAATACAATTATCAAATTACATGACATTAACTAGTGATAAAATTGAACAAGAAATATCTAACTTATTAAAAAATAGTAATATAAAAATTGTTATTAAGTCTAAGAAAACAATTTTAGACTTATCACCCTTATTTAATAAACTACTTGTAAAAATTGAAGATGAATATACTAAAACAAAGAATAAAGAAAACTATAAGATAATTGAAAATAAACTTAATTATAAACTAAAAGACACTGATATAACTAAATTAGAAGAATATTCAACGTCTGGTTTATCAATTGCAAAAATTGCAAGCATAATAGATAGTTCTAATGTAGAAACATTAGATGAACTATTTAAGTTACTTGACAGTAAGGCTAAAAATTCATCAGTAAAAATAACTATGTATAACTGAT
Source organism: Spiroplasma corruscae (assembly GCF_002237575.1). Classification (NCBI taxonomy): domain Bacteria; kingdom Bacillati; phylum Mycoplasmatota; class Mollicutes; order Entomoplasmatales; family Spiroplasmataceae; genus Spiroplasma; species Spiroplasma corruscae. Next base: position 953,556 of record NZ_CP022535.1, on the reverse strand, counting down.
TAAATGATTAATTATACTTATTAAATCTATAAAGCCATTTTCAAAGTTAATTTTTTGATAATTACTACAAAAATACTCGTATGGTATTTTTTTTACTTTAAACTCCTTAATGTGAATAGAAGGCATTAAAAAGATTTCATTAAAAATATGAAAATAAATTAATACAAACGAGATTCCTTTATGTTCGTTAATTTTATTTAGTTTCTTTACCTGATTGGGTTTAATATTTTGTAAAGGAAAGTATTTTTTTTCTGTCTCTTTAGCCTCAAATTCAATATATATACCATTAAAAATACCTACATAATCACAAAAGTTATTAATTTTAAGACTTGATTTAATTATATTAGAGTCATAGGAAATTATATTTGAATCAATTGGCATTTTCAAAATAAACGCTAAGTTATCTTGATTAATCTTTTTTATAGAGTTATTTATTAACACTTCTAAAAACATACCTTTATTTTTTAAAATCATATTAACCTCCTATTAAATATCGACTTAAAAAACTTTTAATTGAGAGTCTTATTACATTTAAAAATTTATTTTATTTATTAAAACAAGTTTCAAATTTCTTTCGTTTATTAGGTACCAGATAATAAATATTATAATTATTTAGGAGGAAAAAATGATAATTAATAAAGAAAATGTTTTAATTTATGTTAATAAAGATTTTAAGTCTATAGAAAACTTATTTATTTTTATTAGTCAAAAGTTATACACTTCTGTTGGTTTAAAAGAGAGAAATGACTATATAAATTTTAAAAGTGTTTATGATGATTCTATTATTGCATATTCAAAAGATAATTTTATTTTAAAAAAATGCGCTATACCTGAGATAAAAGACACATTTATAATATGTGTTAAAAATAATAGACTTATAAAAACGGATAAATTTGAAAAAACTAAGAATTTTTTTATCTTTGTTTTACATCCTATAAAAGAAAATTTTATTTCTAATATAATATTTGATGAATTATTAAAAAAACTAAAAAATAAAGAATTTAGAGATATTATTAAAACTATTGGTTTAACCTTCGAAATTGAAAACCTTTTAATATCTAAAAAACCTTTATCAATATTAAATTGTAACACTGTAACAAAGTGCAAACCATTAAATATAGTAGCTATAACTTCTTGTAAACTTGGATTGGCACATTCATATATCGCTGAAGAGAAGTTGATAAATAAATTAACTTTAGAAGGGCATCAAATTAGGGTTGAAGTACAAGGTTATAAAACAATTAAAAATGAGTTAACGACAAAAGAGATTTACGAGGCTGATATAGTTTTAATTGGTGCTGAAACAAACATTGATAAAACTAGATTTATAGGAAAAAAAGTATACCAGACTAATGTAATAGAAGTTATAAAGGACCCATTAAATGTATTAAACCAAGGTGTATTAAAATCAAAAGTATATTTTGAGGATATTAATTTTATAACAACTTTAAATAAGGAAGATAAAAGTTATGGGTTAGTTAATCATATTAGCTATGGTATGAATTACTTAATACCAATAATTATTATCGGTGGACTATGCTCAGCACTATCGTTGTTTATTGCTAAAATTATTTGAGGACCAAACTCTGATGTAGGAGGACCAAATAATATTGAGTATCCAAACAATCCTCTAGTTATTATGAAACATATTGGATCAACATCATTTATGCTTATGGTACCAGTACTAGCAGCTTTCATTGCAAAGTCAATTGGAGGAAATTATGCTATTGCACCCGCTTTAGTGGGAGGTTATATAGGAAACGATGTAAACACTTTTTTTGTGTTACCCGGAATTCCCACAATACTTACACCACTTGGTTTTATTGGGGCTATTTTATCTGGTTTTTTAGTTGGTAATTTTACAAAATGAGTTAATAGTTGAAGGGTTGGAAACAAATTAAAGAATATATTAGGATTATTTTTTATTCCTATTTTTGGAGTATTTGGAATAACAATAATATTTGTTTACTTAATTGGAAGTCCAATTGGTTGGATTATGCATAAGTTTATGAGTTTCATATATAGTTTATATAATGTTCAAAGTATCAATATTGTTACTTCGATCATTCTTGGGATGATACTCGGGGGAATGATTTGTTTTGATATTGGTGGACCAATAAATAAAATAACTTTTTTAACAGGTGTAAGTTTATTAAATGAACAAATATCAGAGCCTATGGCAATTATTGGAGCAAGTCTACCTATAGCACCTATAAGTATTGGTATAACTACACTAGTGCTTAGAAGGTATTTTGATGACGAACAAAGATCTGCAGGAGTTAGTGCAATAATAATGGGGATTATTGGTATTTCAGAAGGTGCTATCCCATTAACGATAAAAGATCCTAAAAGAGCGGTATTTGCAAATGTATGTGGTGGAATAATAACTGGTGGAATAGTAGGACTTTCTAAAATACATAATAATGTATCTCATGGTGGTCCTATCGTTGCTGTTTTAGGTTTTGTATTATATGGCAGAGAGACTATACTATTTTTTTTGTCAATATTAATTGGTGTATCTATTAATGTTATTATATATAGTTTATTATTAATAAATTCAAAAGGAACAATAGGTTCTTTAAAAGAAACTTATTATACCTTTACAATTAATACAAGGATTGCATACACAAAGAAAATAGATGATTTAAAAAGTTCAGCAAAGTTCTTACAAAAAGATATTGATAAGGATAAATTAGATGACATTTATAATAAAATCAGAATTTTGAGAGTAGAGTATAAAGCAAAAACAAAAGTTGGAAAGAAGTATTATAAAGAATTATATATCGATGATAAAAAGGATACTATAAATAATAAAATTTATTATAAAACCTATATATCTAGCCTAAAAAATTGAAGAAAACAACAACTTATATCGGTAAAAAATAATGTTAAAAATATGAAGCTAAAAGATAAAATCTTAATAAGTAAAGAAAAAAAAGTAATAAGTAATGAGTTTAAAAAGGAATTATATCATTCTAAAATCAGTCTACATGAAAGATATGTAAATTTATTTAAAGAAAAAATTAAAGTATAAAAACTTGGTTATTTATTTTGTTAAAATGTTTATATATCAGAATGGAGTAATATATAAATGGCTAATGAAAAAAACGATGTTATGCATGTTGACGAAACAAAACCTTTAATAAAACTTACTAATGTTAGTAAAAAATATAAAACAAGAGTCGCATTAAATAATATTAACTTAGAAATTAATTATGGTGACAGAATTGGTGTGATTGGTGCGAATGGTGGCGGAAAGTCTACTTTAAGTGAGATTATCGGAAACATTAGAAAACCAACTAGTGGAGAAGTTTTTAGACAAGAAAATATGGTAATTGGATTACAATTTCAAGACTCTCATTATCCAATTGGAATAACAGTTTTTGACATGATAAAATACTATTTACAAACTTTTAATATAGAAATGACTGAGTCTGAATTAACTAAAATATTAAGAACATATCAAATTGAAAGTTTTAAAAATAAGTTCCTTGTTAACCTAAGTGGAGGTCAACAACAAAGAGTTAATATTTTATTAAGTTTAATTCACAACCCTGATTTAGTTATATTAGATGAAATTTCAACAGGTCTAGATATTGAAGTTAGAAGTGAAATATTTAATTATATTAAAGAAAATGTTGTCAGTAAAAATAAATCTTTAGTTTTAGTTACCCATATGATGAGTGAGATTGAAGAATTATGCAATAAGTATATTTATATTCATAATGGTGAAATCAGAGATAGTGGATTAGTAACAGAAATTGTTAAAGAATATGGTTCTGTACATAATTATACTTGGAAAAAATTTAAAGAAGAGAAATCAGAAGATTTAAAAAAAGAAGCTAAAAACATTGATGAAAGTAGGGCTAAAAATAATAAAAATAGATTTGATAAGATTATAAATAAAGCTAACAATAAGGGAAAAAATTTACCTTTAATAGTATTATTGTTAAAATATTATTACAAAGGATTTGCTACACCATTTTTTATGTTTGTATTCCCGATAATTTTACTGTTTTTAGAAGGTTTCGCTTTCAAAGGGCAAATAATTGAACCTGGATCTAAAGATTATACCTTATTACATAGTTTGGTTGGTTCTCTTTCGGCAATGCAAATTGTTTCTACGGGTATATTTATAATTCCTCAAACGATTCTCGATTTTAAAAATAGTGTATTAATGAAAAGAATTGGTGCAACAAACATAAAACCTTTTTTCTTTATTTTATCAGTTGTATCTATGGGTGTTTTGTTTATGCTAATTGGATTTTTATGAACAATACTGTGATCAGGAATAATGTTTGGTCAAGAATTTGGATGAAATAATATTTCAACACCCTATCAAGCTTTAGAAGCAATTCCTTTCTTATTGATAATATTAATTTCTTCAATATCTCTAGGTTTAATGTTAGCTAGTATATTTAAGTCAACAACAGTATATATCGCAATATCTAATGTAATATATATCCCAATTGCTTTTTTAGGAGGGACATTTATGCCAATAGATTTCATTATGTCTAGTGATATATTAAAATATGCGACATATATTAATATATTTAAATATTGTTTAGAACCCTTTAATAATGCTTGATCGGGTAAATTTATATTTGATTATAAAATAGGTATTTTTATAGCTGTATCAATTGCCTTATTGGCAACCTATATTTCCATAGCGTCTTGAAAACTTAGATGAGAATCATAATAAGGAAGGTTAAAAATGAAAAAAATATTAAGTTATTTGTTGTCATCAACACTTGTTTTATCATTAACAACTTCAACAATATCATGTAATATAACTGGCGTTGAACAACCAACAAATCCCGAACAACCAACAGAACCTGAACAACCAACAGAACCTGAACAACCAACAGAACCCGAACAACCAACAGAACCCGAACAACCAACAGAACCCGAACAACCAACAGAACCTGAACAACCAACAGAACCAAATGATAATTGAAAAACAAACAAAATATTAGTTGGTTATTGATATGATTGAGGTGGACAGTATCAAACAAATATAAAACTTAGTGATATAGACATAAATTATAACGTTGTTAATGTATCGTTTCTATATTCAAGTAGTGCCTATATGATGCCTTCATATAATCCAAGTAATCCAACTGAAGTCAAAGATGGTATTAAAAAATTACATTCTGAAAATAGAAAAGTTTTACTCTCGATGGGTGGTCAAACTGGTTCTGAGATGAAGTTTAGAGTTAATCAAAAATCCGAACTTAAATCAACTATTCTAAATGTTATAAACGAATATGGTTTTGATGGTATTGATATTGATTGAGAAGGTGAATGTTTATCTGATAGGGAAAGTCAGAATGTTACAGCAGATGTGTTAATTGAAATAAAGAATGAGTGGTCAAGTAATAATAAAGATTTCTTCATAACTATGGCTCCAGAAATGCCTTACATAAAAAATGCTACTGAAACAAGTGGTAGAAGCTATGTTCCTTTTTTTAAACAACTTGAAGGATACTATGATTGAATAAACCCACAAATGTATAATGGATGAGCATGAGGTCCATATGTAGAATCTGATGAAGCAAAAAAATTTAATATTAATACAGGTTCTATTATTCAAAATGATGATTATTTAAATAGAGGAAAATTTTATTATTTATTAACAAAATACATCACTTTTACAAATAGTAATTATAATAATTTTTATAAAATAGATGCTGATAAATTCGTTATTGGAGCTTCAACAAATGAACCTGCAGGAAAGGGTTCGGCTTATAAAGAAGCTATTGAAGAAGTATATAATTTATTAAAAGAAGATAATATTAATATTAGAGGTTTAATGACTTGGGCAGTTAACTATGATTCATATAGTGGTGTTTTACCTTCCGGAAGTGGTCAAAATACTTATTTTGAAAAATGAAGTTATGCAAGTTGGTTCGAAAAAACATTTAAAATTTAATTAAATAATTATATTAAAATTTAATTTAACATTTGCTTTATTAGTAGTAATATTAATATAGAATAAAAAATTTTGATATAAAATATTTATTTGGAAATAATTTTAAATGGAGGTAATTATGAAAGTAATTATAGTAGGAATAAACCATGCAGGTACAGTAGCTGCTAGAACATTAAAAAGATTAAATAAAGATATAGAAGTTGTTGCTTATGAAAAGAGTGATGTAATCTCATTTTTAGGTTGTGGTATTGCATTATGAGTTAGAGGAGAAGTTAAAGAACCAAATAAATTATTCTATGCATCTCCAGAAATATTACAAAGTGAAGGAATTAAAGTTCACAAGAATCATGAATGAATTGGTTTAGATGCAGAATCTAAAAAAATTATTATTAAAGATTTAGGGACAAATAAAGAATTTGAAGATAACTATGATATGTTAATTGTAGCTACTGGGTCTTGACCAGTTCTTCCACCAATTCCAGGAATTGAATTAGATGGTGTTCAAATTTGTAAAAATTATTACCATGCACAAAAAATTAAAGCAGCAAATGAAGATGCTAAAATTAAAAACGTTGCTGTAATAGGTGCTGGGTATATTGGTGTAGAGTTAGTAGATGCATTCGTTGAAAGCAAAAAAAATGTAACATTAATTGATGTTGAAGATGCTATTATGCCTAATTATTTTGATGCAGAATTATCTAATCATGTTCAAAAAAGAATGGATGATGCCAAAGTAAATAGTTTATTAGGACAAAAAGTTGTTGAGTTTATTGGTGAGAATGGTAAATTAAAACAAATTAAAACAGATAAAAACATAGTTGATGTCGATTATGCAGTTTTATCTGTAGGAATTAAAGCACAAACAAAGCTTTTACAAGGTGTTGTTGAACTTGATAACAGAGGAATCGTTAAGACAAACCAATTTATGCAATCTTCTAATGAAAGTATTTATGCAATTGGAGATTGTGCTGAGGTAATGAATTTAACACAAGGAAAAAATACTCAAATTGCATTAGCTACAACCGCAGTTAGATCAGGAATATTAGCAGCAATCAACATTGCAACAAAAAATACAGCTCCTCAAATGGGATTCACAGGTGCTAATGCTATATCTGTTTTCGGATTTAGTATGGCTTCAACAGGAGTTTCAGAAAACTTTGCAAGAAAATTAGGGATGGATTTTGATTCAATATTATTTACTGATAATGATAGACCTGAATTTATGAGTACAACAAAACAAGTTTGATTAAAACTGTTATGAAATAAAAAAACGAGAGTTTTAATAGGAGCACAAGTTGGTTCAGAAGCTAATCACACTGAAATAATACACATGCTATCTTTAGCTATTCAAAAAAATATGACTATTGATGAATTGCCGCTTGTTGACATGTTCTTCTTGCCTCACTTCAATAAACCATATAACTTTGTTACACTAGCTGCATTAGAAGTTCTTGGATTAAACTACTTTAAAAAATAAATTATTGTTTTTATTAAAAAATTATATTTACTAGTGAATTATTCACTAGTTTTTTATTTCATCAAAATATAATTAAGTTTAATTTTAATTAAAGTATATAGAAATATATAAAATTATTATTATACCCATTATTTATTCTAATAAAATTAGTAGCATACAATAATAATTTTTAATTATAATCTCTTATACTATCACAATATAAATATTTAATCTCATAAATGTATTTTTTACACAATTATGAGATTTTTTATTTCTAGAAATGAATAAAAATAAAGTAAGTAAATTAATGATGTAAAAATATAAAGTTACTTTATATATAAAAACTTAGATTTTATAAATGATAAATAATAATAAACTTTCATATTAAAAACATAATTAAAATCAATAAGAAATTTTAATGATTAATTAGTTAATAAGTCTTTTATAAAAAAATTCATAGAAATAAAATGATTTTTAACTTTATATAAAAATGACAACAATTACTTAATAAGTGTATGCTAAGTATAAAGGAGTTAGAGATGAAAAGAAATTTATTTTTAGTCAGTGCGACAATATTAGGGTTATCATTTTCTGTAGTACCCTTTATTAAAAATAGCGAGGTTAATTCTGTAGAATTAAACCAAGATAAAAATACTAGTAATAACCAAAAAGAAAGTGGACTTAAGTATTTAGATGATATTAAAAACTTGAATAAAAGCATTGGAAGTCTTAAATCATTAAAAACATTATCAATTATTAATAGTTTCAAAAATGCTAATAAAATATTCTCAGATAAAAAAGTAAACGTCAAAGTATTTAATGAGAATTCAGCAACATTAACTATTGATGATTATATTGGATACATTAATGTAAATTTTACTACTAGTGGTCTATCTAGTTTATTTGATAATAATGATTTGGGTATACAAACAAGTTATGATATTAATAATGTTGTTCAAGCTATAGAAAATAAAAACACAGATTTTTCATTATTTGATAAATCAAATTTAACATATGAATTTAATTCAATAAATGAATTTAGTGTTTACTCAAAAATTTTAAACTCTAGTAGTAAATTTGCAATTAGTCCTCAAAACCTAAGAACAATTGTAACAAATACTGTTATTCAAAAAAACGTAAAAAACCCATATAATAGCACCGAAATATTAAACGATATTTATGAAATAAATCCAATTCTAAATCTAGATAAATCAATTATATCTATTGTAAAAGATAGTTTTAGTTATAATGGTTGTATAATAATGTCTACTAATTCATTTGATCAGGTAACAAAAATAAATATAAACTATAGAATTGATGACTTTTCATATGCGATTAATAATACTAGTCTTGGTGAAATAGGGTCTTTTAAAAAAGCTGACATAATAAATAACTTACTAGATAATAATAAAATATTAAAAGATTATAATAAGAGTAATCGCCTGGGTATTGAAGTTCTAAAGGTAAACTTAAATAACTCACTAATAAGATTGAGCAAAAAGGGTACATCAATATACAAAGATTATACTTTCTTACATAAAGCTAATAATATTTCAGTATTACTTGAAAGTAATTCACTTTCTTCAAAACTTACTCATTATAACCAAGATAATGCAGTTGAGTTAATTAGAAACTCATTAGTTAATACAAATCCTTACTTAAAAGAACTAAATAAAAATGATTTAATAATTCAAAATATTAATGCTAAAAATACATCAAATAATCAACTTGGTGAAGTTTCATTTAATTTAAGTATAAGAAATTATAATGGATTAGAAAAAATTGAAGGTTCAATACTAAAAACTGATCTAAATAACGAGGTATATAACAAGTCATTAGGTAATGATATAAATTGAAATAATTCAAATGACATAATAAATATATTTAAACAAAAAAATAATAATATTGATTTAAACGAACTTAATAAAATAAATGTTACGAAATACGACAATTTCTCAGTAAGTGCTAAAAATAGTTCTCTAACATACTATGGCGAAGTATCAATATCATTTGGCACAAACCTAAGTAGAACATCAGGAATTTCTGCAAAAGTTTTAGATAATAATGATAGTGACTATGGTTATAATGGAAATGGTTCAATTGGAAATAGAGCTTATTTAGCAATTCACCTCGGAGAAAATCAGGGTACTTCAAACATTGCAAAACTTGAGATGTCATTAGGTACTAAATATAATTTAGGAATAAAAAGAGACTCATTTACTAATGTTAATAATAAGTATTTAAAAGTAGGTTATGAATATTTAACCACTAAACTTGCTAGTGACGAATATGGAGATCTTAAATTTGATTCAAATAAATTACATGAATTTGATAAATCAGGTGAATTAAACATACCACTAAGTCAAGTTATTGATGGTGGTATTTCCGGAAGTATTCAAACAACATTTAATAATTATCCAATTAGAAATCGTGATGGTGGGTGATTTAACACTTGTCCAAGTGGTTCTACTGGGTATAGAACAGTTGATGGTATAGTCAAATATGATATAAAATTTTTAAGTAACGGTGATTTTTATATGTATGCTACTAATTATTTTAATATTAGCAAAGGTGTTGAATGTTATGGCCAAACAATAAGAACTCAATTTAGTGTCAATTATATTAATATTTCTTAAGTTCGTTTTATCCATATTATTAACTTATTTAATATATTCAGTAACATAAAAAATAATATTTTAACAATTTTGATTATCTAGGAGGTTTAACATTATATGAAAAAGTTATTAATAGCGCTTACTACATTTGAGTTTTCTACTGTTTCTATAACTGTAGTAAGTTGCTTTGTTGTATTTGGATCATTAAACTCATCAGAAGGGAAAATAGATCTAAATGATTATATAAGTAAAAAACAATTGGGTGCTGTCGATCTTGACTTTAAAATGATTAAACCAGATAACCAAACAATATTAAGTTATATAAATAATACAAATAATATAGATCTTCAAGATGGTGATATTATTATTGAAGATAATAATAAATCATTAGATAATATATTTAACTCAACAAAAGAAATTAAAATTAAAGCTGCTAATCTAAATAAATATTCTGGTGAGTCAGAAATCGAATTTAATATAACAAATCCTCAAAAGATTAACTTAACTAATATTGAGGTTAATAATATTGGAGATGTTAACTTAATGGATGGTGATATTAAAACACCTCCTTCAGTAGAGTATAGTGTTAATTCACTAACACAAATTAAAGAAAATATGGATTTTTTTAAAACTTTGTTAGATGCAAATGATATTAATGAAATTATTAACGATAATTTTGAGTATTCTTATAAGGAACCTAAAAAGAATAATGGCAATCAAAGTCTAACCATTAACCTAAAAGCTAAAGATACATCGATTTATTTTACTGGAAACAGAGATGTTATTTACAATCCTGTAATTAAAGATAAAAGTAACAAAATAAATCTTGCCACATACAAAAAAAAGATTGGAGAGATTGATTTAAATTACTTAGATTGCAAACCTAGTTTAAATCAATTATTAGAGGCTATTAACAAAAGCAATAGTGATAAACCATTTATTACAGAGCAAGATATTGATGTAACTTCTTTTAACAATATAATTAAAGGCACTGACAACGTTGAAACTAATATACGTTTAAAAGTAAATGATAATTCATCAAAATTATTTTATGGTGAAATGGCTTTTGAATACTCATTAAAAAATGTTAAAAAGTATAACATTACAGATAACTTTGTTTCAAAAGGTTATTCACTAAACAAAGACTTTCAAACTGCTAACATTGATATGCAAGGTAAAGGTAGAACACCTAGTTGAGATCAAATTGCTGAATCATTCATATCAGGTGATAACTCACAAACATATATTGTTAAAAACTTTTTAAAACAACCTGACAAGAGTCCATCTTTTTTTATAGATGAAAATGATAGACAATATGTCCCAGGAGAAATTAACAATTCAAAACCGAGTGAAGATACAAAAGTTGTTGCTTCAGCTACATTTAAGGTCAATGATAAATGTAGATACTTAATTAGTGGATCTGAGATTACAATCAATTTTCAAGTCATGAATAGAGAAGTTTTCGATATTTCTACAATTGGTGAAACAATTGATCTTGGAATCTTTGATTTAAATGGATCTAACTCATACCCAGATGAAATGGATATTAAAAATAGATTTATTGAGAAACAAGTAGGAAAAAGTTGGTATCAAGATGTTAAAGATTATATTAATGATTTAGAAGTATTAAATAGAACTTTTAATAGTGCAACACTAAAAGCGTTTGACTTTGCAAAAAACTTAACAGGTTCAATTGTCGTAACCTATACTATAAAAAATGCTAAAAAAGTTGAATTAAAAGATGTAATACTTGTTACTGATTTAACAATTTTCTATATTGAATATAATATGGATAAACCATCAGATGATGATTTAAGAAAAAAAATATATGATTTAAATAAAGATACAATACCAAGAAGTTTTGCCTCAAATGAAGTAGCTTTTAAAGATAAAACTGATACTGGGTGTACAATATTTGCACCTGATAATAGTAATTACACAGGCGAAGTTTATCTGAAATATAAATTAACAACACACACAACACCATTAACTACTGTTGTCAAAAATGGAAGTATTGGTAAAATTGATTTATTAGGAAATAAATTGTATCCAGAAAAATCAGACTTATTAAAAGCAATTCAAGATACTAATGAAAATATTGAAGCTAAACAATACTTATCTTTAAGTGACTTTGAAATTGTAAGTGTCACAAATAATGGTGCTATAATACGTGGAACCGGTAAAGTATTTACAGGTGATGCTGAATTGAAATATACATTAATTGGAGTATCTTTAAAATTATACGCAAGTTTATCAGATCTTGGTACATTTGACTTACAAGGTAATGAATATGCTCCATCATTAACTGAGTTAGTGGACAGAATAAATATTATAAACAATCTATCTGGAATTGATGCTATTAAAACAAGTGACGTAGAAATTGAAAAAAATAGTCAAAGTGATACAAGTGTTTATATAATAAGTAATGATCAAACTTCAGAAAAATTCAAAGGTTCTAAACATGTCTTGTACAAATATAAATTAAAAAACTACAAAAAACAAAACCTTGCTGATCTTATTTCAACTAATTCAAGTATTGGATTAATAGATTTAAATTACGAGAAAAAACTACCAAATATACAAGATATTATTAAACAACTTAATAATTCCTTAAAGTTAGGTTTAAATGCAGATGAATATGAACTTGTCCCTAATCCAACTTATACAAGTGCTTATTTTAAAGCTAAAGAGAGTTGTGAAAAATATTACGGAGAAGCTTCAGTAACTTATAATTTAATAAATCAAGAGATTTATCCTTACTTAAAAGATAAAATAAAAGTTACAAACTTAGGAGTAATTAATTTAAATAATGAAACAGCTTATCCAAATCTAAAACAACTTGCATCGGCAATAACAAGTGCTAACCCAGGTATTAATATTGATGAAACAGATATATTATTTACAGATGATTTAGATTCTAACAATAAATTTCAGTCAATTATTGATTCTACTGAGAAACGTTTCGAAAAAGGAAAAGTTAAACTAACATATACAGTAATTAATGCAAAATCAATGGAATTAAAAGATGATTTATCAGTATTTAATTTAGGTAATATTAATAAATATTATGAAGATATAACAGTTGATGATATTTATATGAAATTAAAAGAGTTAAATCCATTTACTGGTATAACCAAAAAAGACTTTATTATTAAAATGATATGAGATGATGAAGTAATAATAAAAGGTACTCAAGGTTATAAAGGGGAGGTTAACTTACACTTCACCTCAAAAAGCAAAAAAACAACATCTATAGAAAAAATTATAGATATTGATCAATATCCCTTTGAAAACGGAGTTTATTATACTAATTATTTAAGCTCAGGACAAGATCAAATAATTAATTTACTAAAATCTAAATACAACTTAACTAGAGATAGAGATTATAGATTAACACAAGATTCAACTCAAGTTGAAGATAAATTAATTATTATTATAAATGGTATAAATAACTATAATGGAAAAGTTACAATAGTAGTAATGGAGAAATAAGAAAAAATAACCTTTAATGACAACCATAAATAGACAAACAATATCTTATGATATTGTTTTTTATTATATTAATATATTTAAAGAGCATTTATTTTTTTAGTTCGGTAATTTATATCAACTTTAAAAATAATATGAACTAAATTATTTGTATTTTTCGTTCTAAAATTACCATTTTGTTTTTTATAGTTCTTGCAAGGTAATGATTTCATATTATTTACTTTTTTGATAAAGTTATTTATTTTACTAACTATTTATTATTTAAAATCCATTTATAATTTGATTTAATTTTATAAAAGGTTATAATCAAAAAAAGGAATTTTATGAAAAGAAACTGAAGTAAAATAATTATTACAATAGTGACAATATTTGCATTTATTTATTTAATAAATGCATTATTTCAATTAAAAATAAATGTGCTTAAGATTATTTATATACTTGAGCATTTTAATAATTTTATTTTTATTATTGCTGTTGTTGTATTATCTTCATATTTAGCATTTAAATTTTCATTAATAGTAAATATAATTAATAAATATAAATTAAAAAATTTTAAGAATATATCTATAAATTTTTTAGTTAAAGAAAATCTTAGGTTCTTAAGAAGCTATATGTTAGTATTAGTACCTCTAATATTGATTAGGGTTTGTGAAATTTTTAATTGATGTAACAAAATAAATAATTTTGATTTATTTACTTCAATCATAGTATTGGTATCTCTATTTCTAATTTTAAATATGATTATATTCTCTTTATTTATTTCGCTTGTTTTTTTATGTAATTATAAAAAAATTAAACTGTTAGAATATAATATACCTAATAATATTTATTATGAACTACTAAATTTTTCTAATTTAGAGAGTTTTGATGATTATAGTAAACTAAATATTATATTCCAAAACAGCTTACTTGTTTCAATTCAATTATACAATTTTGAAAAGTTAATTAAAGTTTTTCTATTTTTTAGTGATAAACTTAAAATTAAAAAGAAAGGAACCATGCCCCCATTATTAATATTAATACTATTTTAATTTTTTATTGTATTTAAAAATAGAAGGAGAATTTATGAAAAAATTATTAAGTTTATTAACTATTTTAGGGTTATCAACATCAAGTAGTGCTATGGTTATTTCATGTGGAAATAACGCAAGCGAGGAAAAAGATGATACAGCTGCTAAGCGTGATTTAAATGATTTACAAGTAAAAGATTTAGGAGATGTAAATGGTTCGGCTGATTTAGCAACTAAAATTACAATTGATGATTTAATTAATGCTATAAATAATAAAAATGAAGGTTGAACACTTACTAAAAGTGATGTGGTTTTAGTTGGTGATCCAACCAATAATAGTGCTAAATTAGAGGCTAGTAGTAGTTCAAAAAATTATAAAGGAAGTGTAGAAGTTAAATTTAATTTCAGATTAAGTTTTAATGTATCAATATTAGAAGATGTAATAAACAATACAGGATTAGGTGCTGTTGCAAGACCTAATACTTACAATGTTGGTTATTTAATGGTGCCGAGTTATAAATCTGAAGATATTATGTCGTCAATTAAAAGATTTGTAGTACCTTTATTAGACATGGCCAAAATGCTTGGAACTACTATATCGTATGAGCAAATTTTAGATGTTGCAAATATAGTTTTTTTAGATAGTGAAGATAATGTATTTGAGAACCCAAATGAGTCTAATCAAGTTGATCATATTAAAATAACAGCTAAAAATGGTAAAGAAAATAATATTGCTGGCATTCATATAAAAGGTGAAGCAATTATAAAAATAAAAACACAAAAACCTGTTAATGAAATTGTAAAAGTTACTGAATTAGGGGATATAGAAATCAGTAATAAAAATGATGATTATATGACTAAAATAGCAATATTAAATGCATTTTATAATAAGAACAGTATAATAGATGACAACTTAAAAAAACAATTTGAGGTTACATCATATGCTGATACTGAAGCAACTATTAATACTGTAATTAATTCTGATTACGCTTCAAATGATATTAAAGTTAAATATACATTTAAAGAAGAAGTGAATAGTTACACAAAATGAGATTTATCTAAAATGTCAAAAAATGATGACTCAACATTCCAACCCACAATTAAAATAACATCGGAAAATATAGATAATACTTTATATACTGAGATATTTAATTCTATTACTGATACCAAAAATCAGTTTAAAAGTTATTGAGAAGATGAATATTTGTATGACCAAGAGGGAAATATGTCATTTATATTTGACAATCAAGAAAAAGTTGAGACTGAGTATTATATTCTTAATAAAGGAAAATTATCTTCAAAAGATTTTATCAATAAGTTTGATACAATATTTGATGTAATTATTGACAAAACTCAGAAAACAATTAAAGTTAGTGTTAAATCTGGACAAGAAAAATTTGATAAAGACTTTGCTGTATATGGTGAAATAATTTTCAAATACACAGTTTAAGATAATATCTTATAGAATATATTAGTAAATTATTAAATAATAAAAATGATATTTAAATTGTCTATATCATCTTTAAAATTTTATATAAAAAAAACTATATAGTTAATAAGACTATTTAGTTTTTTTTATATAAAAGTAGATCATTTTTCCTTATTTTTTTCTCTTTTTCTTCTTATAAATTAATAGAATAAATGAAATTAATGTAATTAATATAAAAATACTACCTGCCAAAAAAATATAAATATTTGAATTACCACTTTCAATGTTTTCAACGTCATTATTAGGAGTATTAGTTTCAGTCTCTGTTTCAGTTTTATAATTATCGATGCCAAATATATTACCTAAATATAGTTCCTTAATATAATTATTATCTACTATACTAGAATAATTAGTTTCTAAATTAATTGTTGCAATTTCATTTTGACTAAGATAACCATCTAATACGTGACCCATTTCATGATCTAATGTAGCGTAAATATTGGGACTGCTTCATCATGTGCGAGAGTATTCATTATTATCTTTTTCTTCTTTATATTGAGTTAATGATTTACCAGTAAATACAAGATATGAGTAATAAGTTGATTTACTATTAGAAACAGTTGTTATGTTATTGGCTGTATATGCCATTACACCATTTGGCAAACCTTTCAAGGGATAATCTCATGAAATTATAAATCCAATCAAATAATTTAAAATATATGGTTTGTTTTTATAAGTTGAAATTTTAGATGCTACATTAAATAGATCTAAAACGTGTTGTTTTAATATAAGTAGTTTACTATCATCTCATTTATAATAATCCTTCATTGCGTCTAAAGTATTTTTAATGTCAATATTAGAATAATTTTTATCATTAATTTTTGATTTATATTTAAAATATTCATTTAAATCATTAAAACTGTTAAATTGCTTTTCATCATTTTTTAATCTATTAAATGATTCGATAGACTTTTGTGAAGCTTTTGTATATATATCGTTATTAAGATTTCCCAATTTATCAAAATCAAATGAGTATAAATTATATATATTTGCTAATTGTTGAAGATTAATTTCACTAAATTTTCTAGGTGAATACGTAAAATCACTTAATGCAATTATATTTTTTCCACCAACAATATGATTTCAAACATTATATGCTGAATATAAAACGTTAGGACCATATGACAAATCGTTTTTCTTGTATCCCTCAAAGTCTCTCATCCCAAATTTATCGCTTTTATACATTAATTTATTAGAATCTAAATCATTTGATTTTTTATTTAGGTTTGTGTTATAAATTAATTTTTTTGACTCATCATTTTCAAAATCATGATCTATTTCATTCTTAATATTTGTTCATTCTGTATTAGTTATAGTTCCTGTAAAGCTGTTTTTAAGCTTGTTATAAATATTTGAAAAATAGTAATTAAGTATTTCCCAGCTCTTATTTTTCATATTATCATTCGTAGTTTGTCAACGGGAATATGATTCTGCAAAAAATTCTTTATAACTTGAAATTCCATAAATGGATAAGTTTAATAAGTTTGATATTAAATACATATAAAATACATTTATTTGCTTTTTATATTCATCTTTATCATTATTTAATGTATCAATTATTCCATTTGCAAGCGAAATAATATATTGGTTGGTTGTAATATTAGAGTGTTTAAAAATAAAATATTGTAAAGAGATTCCTCCTCACATTATTTCAACTTTATTAGATACATCCATTTTTTTGTTATCTATTGTATAATTTTTATTTACTAAATCGTGTCTATTTATCACGTATAAGTTAAAGTAATTTAAATTTATAATAAAAAAAATTATTGTAAGTATTGATTTAATTAGTTTCTTCATTTTTATCCCTTTATTAAGTTATTATATATTACACATATTTTTTGTTTAAGTCAAACTTTTCTTTTATTAATGTGTTTATTATTCAGAAATAAAAATAAAAACATTAGAAAAATGCTATTTATTAAATTTATTTAAAGATAATATTTATTTTATAAATACAAAAATAATTTTAGTAATTATATAAATGTGGTTTATTAGTTATATTAGTAGTATATTAATAGTTAATGGAGGACTTTATGAAAAAATTATTAACATTTACTTCTATAAGCATGTTTTGTTTAACAGTACTTGTAGTACCTTTATTCTTTATTATATTATCTTTTAATAATAGTCACGTAAATCAAGCTCCAAATAATAATATAAATAATTCAAATGGTGATATTTCTAAATCAAACCAAGGTTTTAATGACCTTAATACTATGGACGAAAACGGAGAGGTAACTAAAAATTTAGGAATAATTAATCTATCTGGTAAAAGTGAAATTACAGCAGATATAGCAGATCAATTCTTAAAAATGAACAATTCAAATGATAAAATATTTAGTTTAAATACTGAAGATATATATATAAAAAGCGTTTTTCTATCAAATGCAAGAATTACTTTAGAAGGTTTTGTAGGTTTTGTAGATGTAACCTATACTTTAAAAAACTTAGATAAATTAATTGATAATATAGACATTGGTAACATAAACAAACTGGATGATAGCTCCATTTTTGATAAATTTAAATCTATGAATAAGAAGTTTCTAAATGTTGACCTACCATCAATATTCAGCATAGAATATAACGACCTAAAAAGCTCTTATTTAGTATTTAATTCTGGCGGAAAACCTACTGGGAGAAGTGATAATAATAAAATAACAATTAATTATAAAATTAGTAATCTTGACTCATTAATACTAGTAAAGAACATTGGGGATGTTAGTACTATAAAACATGAGGATATTGTTAATAAGGTTATTACTGCAAACCAAAAAAATCAAAATATTGCAATTATTGAAAAGTTTAAAAATAGTTTTTCTGTAAAAAGTGATAATAGTAGTTATAATTCTGCAACATTACTACTTAATACAAATGACCTTGAGGTCAATTACTCTGATTTATCATTTAAAATTGATAACTTAAACTGTTTAATTGATACAAGTTCATTGGGTTATTTAAACAATATTAATAAAACTGAAATTGTAAACAAAGTAGTTGAAATGAACCCTTTATTAAAAAGTTACCTTTCAGATAACAAAGATGAAGCATTAGAAGTTACAGAATATCATTTAAAATCTGCTAAATTTAAATTAAAAAATAACATAAAATTATCACAAGAAATATCTGTAAATTATGATTGTAAAACACTTAGTGGAATAATTCAGACAAACAAACTTGGTGATATAGAAGAATATAACAAATACAATCCTAATACCCAAATCGTTGAAAATACTAAAAAAAGTAATTTCTTGTTAGATGAAATAAATGATAATAATCGTTTTATAGTAAGCAATATAAATTATGAAAATTTTACATCATCACAACAAAGAGTAGCATCATCATATAATCTAACAATAAGTGGTTATGAAGGAAGCGTAAATTTAAATTATGGAGTCAAAAGGAAAAATGTAAGTGATGTAATTAAAAATAAAAATCTAGGAAGTTTTTACTGAACAAATAAACAAGAAGTAATTGATAGAATATCAACATCACTTGATTTAAATAACGTATATGTCAATAGTTTAACTTATGACTCAGTTGAAATAAAAGCTAAAGAAGATTCATTAAAATTTTATGATAGTGTAAATGTTAGCTTTAAAACAGATTTTAATAATCGAGGTACTAAAACAGATATATCCACAGTGGCTAATGCTGTTAGAAACTCATCAACAGAAGTAATTACAAAATCACACATACAGGATAGTAGTACATTTGGAACTCATTATATAAATGATTCAGGAGGAGAACAAAAATTTAACTTTAATTACATAGTCCCTTTATCAATTTCAACATTATATTATTATAAAAGTAACTCATATTTAAGATTGTTTGCTAAAATTACTCTTAGCAAACTTGCATCAACAGGAAGTGTTGAAAATACAGGGACATCAATTGGGGGTAGCACAAGCTCAATATTAGATATTCCAATAAGTACTATTAATAGTTTGTCAAGTAATGGTAATCCTTGAACGGGCGAAATTGATACAGGTGGTAAGTTTAATAATCAAAGAGTTGGTTTTAGAACAAGATCTTGAGGAATGTGTAATAAATCTGATACACTTGGAATTACTTCAAGATTTGAAGTAAATGTTAGAAAAAATAGTGTAGATGGAGATAATCAATCATTGATATTTAGTTTCACCGTTTCAAATTCTATGAGTGATTGAAGTACGTGTGATTCTTTCGATACTTGGTATAAATTTACAATATATGGTATATCGGTTGAAAGTAAATAGAATTGGTGAAATTAAATGATAAAGAAAAAAACAAAAAAGGCTGATAATGATTTAAATTTTGATAGTAGTATAAGTTTTTTTAAAAATAATGATAATTCTATAGATGAACAAAGTGATCAAATAGAGTCTGAAGAATCGGAACTTGGTTTTAAAAACAAAAAAACAAAAAAATTAAGAAAAAAGAGCTTAAACAGTTTAATTATCAAATCTGGTGTTAAACAAATGTCTAAAAGCTTTGCTTCCATCTTCTTTATATATTTACTAGTTGTCATAGCTTCATCATTGTGCTTCATACTAAGTTTATTTTATGATAGAGTGGATAGCAATTTAAATAATCTATCTGCTAAATCTAATTTAAGAGATTTCATAGTTGATGTAGATCAAAATGATAAAATATCATTTAATCAAAAAGAATTAATTGGTGGTGAAAAAATATTAGATTATTCTAATAATGATTTATATCAGCAATATTTAATTAATACGTTATCTAGAAAAGGTAAGTTTTATGATGAAAACAATAATGTAATTAATGGTAATAATTACTTTGATTGATCAAGAACAGAATCAAGATTATTCAATACTGTTTCTCTAAATAATAAAGATTTAACTACAAGAGTTATAACAAAAACTGGTTTAATATCATCAACTATTAATGATGATTTTGAAGAAGTAGTAAATGAAAACAATAGTGTTGATAAGTTAGTTCTTTATGAAAGTATTTATAAAAACAATCAAGTTTTTAGTGAAAATGTTAACGAGGCTTCAAAACAAGTTGTTTTACAGTACAATTTTGCAAAAAAAAATAACATTGAATTAAATGATATTGTAAGATTTAATTCAGATAATTATGGAAAAAGTTTTATTGTAAAAAATGATCAAGATGATTTAACATTTGGAAAAAAAAATAATGATATTAATGACCCAATAAATGGGATTGATCAATCAAAATACTCTGATCAAAGTTGGTTTCAAGTAGTTGGTTTTGGAACTTCTATTGATTTTATGTATAGTTACAAAAATCGAGAAAATCCAATACCGAATATAAATACTGAAGTAAATGCTTATGTTTCACCAAAAGTCTTTGGTTTATCTAGGGTTGATATTTCTAAAACTATGTCTTTATACAGTTATAACCCAAATGACTCAATCCTAAAAGCTGCTTCTGAATCAGATAGAGAAGTCTCTTTCTCATGTAAATTTTTTGATATTAATAATTATAGCGAACAGTTAATTCAATCATTAAATAATGAGTATTTAAGATTTGGTAACATATCTCAAAAATCAAAGAAAGTCTTATATGCTATCAATGATTCGACTTATAAGTACTTTAATAGAATTAGTATATATAACAATATCTTATTTATTTTCAAATTTGTTTCTTACTTTTTTGTTTTTTTAATTGTTGCTATAATAATCTTTATTGTTACTCAATTTATAAAGAGAGAATTAAAAGATTCAGAAAAAAAAATAGGTACATTTAAAGCTATGGGATGTAGTAAATCAAAACTTACTAATTTCTTTTGAATCTTACCAACTTTAATAGTATTTTTAGCAGTTTTTACTTCATATATTGCAGTAATATTTACGCAAAATTATGTGCTGAAAATTGCGACAAATTATTTAAATGTTAATATTGGGAATATGTCATTCATTCAATTTTATGTATTTCCAATTATGTTTATTTTTATTATTTTAATTTATTTAATTTGTCAAATTAATACTTTAAAGTATTTAAGAAGAGATGCGTCAAGTTTATTATTTGGTGTTACTTCAAAACCACATTCAAGATTTTTATATGCTTATAAGGCATTATATACATATTCAAAGTTTAATAAAAAACTTCACTCAGCTTTGTTTTCAAGTTCGTTTAAGAAAGTAATGGCAACATCAACGGTCATATTCATATCCTCAATTTTATTATCCTTCTTATCTATTGTTCCGTTTGTGATCGCACAAAATAAACAGGAAGCATTTAGTGGTTTAGATTATAAAAACATTATCGAATATAATCAACCAGTATCAAATAATCCATATACATTTTTAAAAACTTATAACCCCAATAAGATTAATGATTATAATTATAATGAAAATAATAAGGTTATAAATGATTATAGTGAAGCGTTAGGTAATCAAACCAGTTACTATACCTCAAGTCCTGTTTCTAAAAACAGTAATGGAAATCTTGACTATGATTCTAACACTATAATTAATGACTTAATTACAGGAGATATTAGTAGAAATTTTTACTCATATAATGTACCAGTTGTCGATCAAAATGTAAAAAACCCACAAAAACTATTACAAGAAATTGCTAAACTTGGTTATTCTGATTGAAAAAACTATTCAATTGATTATTTAAAGTTGCTTAATAAGATGGATATATCAGTATTTACAAATAATGAAACAAGTATTAAGAGTTCAAGTGGTTATCAAGCTGCGTTAAATATATTAAATCGATGACCGGATTATTATAATTTATTAACTAAGATTGAACAGTATTATATAGATTATAGTGGTGGTGTGAATAGTGGAGATACATTAAGTAATTTAAAAAAGATCTTTAATGAATTACAATTATTTTATTCTAAATATAATACAAACCTACAACTATCAAATAAAAATAATTATTATAATGAAAAATACGAATTAAATTTAGACAATATTAAGAAAATAGATTTCAAAACTTTAATTTTTAATAGCACTAATTCAGTCTATAATGTAAAGAATCCAAATCCTTTTTCTTTAATGGTAAATAATGAAGATTTAGCGTTAAGTGTTGAGAATAGTTATAAAGATTTTAATGAGTCTTTTAAAGAAAACAAATTATATTATGATGATCAAGAAATTAGATCCTTGATAACAGAGGATTTAGATAGTTCTACTTTAAAAAAATTAAACACTTTTATTTTAATCTGATTTTGAATAAACTATGCAAATAAATTAGGTGATAGTATATTCCAATCTTTTTATTCTAATGAACCTTCAGAAGTGCAAGATAATATAAAGAATGCTCTTAATAAAAATGAAGATTATAATTTCTCATTTAACTTAATCCCATATAATAAAGAAAATGAAGAAACTGGAACAATGTTAAATGGTACTTATTCTTTAAATAATAAAACTTACAATCTAAAAATATATGGTTTAAATCCTGACTCAACTGCATTAGATATGAATGATGCAAATGGAGATAATGTTAAAAGTAACTTATTCAAAAAAATTAACCCTAGTTTTGGAAATGCCATTCCTATCGTAATTAATAATTCATTGGCGAAAAAGTTGAATCTAGATATTGGTAATAGTTTGTATGGTATTAAAGTTAGTAAAAGTGAACTTGTTGGTTACAAACAAATAAACTCAGGTGATGGTGAAATGAGTAATTTAAAAAAAACTATCGGACTTGATCAAGTAAAAACTGGATTAAATACTTTTAGTTCAGATTCAAGTAATACAAACAAGTTTTTCTCTGAGTATAAAAAAAATTATTACTCTATTGCAAAGGACAATATTGGTTGATCAAATGGAAGTGATTTATCTAATAACATTGCCTATGTATGTATAGAATCTTCTAAAGAGTGCTTAGAAAAAGATAAATTTGATTTTGCAGTAAGTAATATAAGTAATATTAACGACCCATCAAAAATTCAACAAGCTTCATGAAACTCTAAGATATCTGTTGAAAAAACTGAAACAAATCAAAATTTTGTTGTAGTTGGAGTTCAAGGGAGTTATGGTGAACCAAAGGCTTGAGTTTCTAATGAAAATGCAAACAGAGTTTTAGGATATGATGAAGTGCAAAAATATTTCTTTAATAATTACTTTATTTCTGAATGATCAAATAAAAACTACTTAAAAAGTTTCTTTAATCAAGAATTATTTGGGGATTTTACAGTTGAACAATGAGAATCATTTATTGACTTCTTTAATCAAATAGTTCAAGGATGATTAAGTGATAATCCAAAATATAATAGTAATGCTAAAAATCCATTCGATGACTTTATAGAAACATTCATAAAATTAAGTGATGATTATCATGATACTAATGGTTATAAGAAATTTTCATCTATTTTATACACTATTTTTCAAAATGAATATCCAACATTTAATTATAAATATAAAAAAAATAATATAATTAACGATAATACATTTAGTAGTTCTAAAACACAAGAGTTTGGAGACTATAGCACTATTGGATTGTATGGAAAAACAGAAATTGACCCTAATTCTAAATCATATATCTTTAATGATGGTTTCATAAAAAATAATATTTTAAATAACCAAGATGTCGAAATACAAAAAGACTTTCTAAATAACGTTACTGAATTATTAAATGGTTTAATAATTATAATTACCGTTATAGTATTTTCAATGTCTTTTATAATCATATTTATAAGTTCTGTATACATAATAAATGAGAATTCCAAGTTTATTGCAACATTAAAAACACTTGGGTATACTAATAGATACTTAGTGGGACAGGTTTTTATGATCTATTTTACCCCAATTTTATTAAGCGTCTTTATAGGATTTGGAACTTGTTGAGGGGTCTTGAAATATTTATTTAATTATTTATCAACCAATTCATCAAGTGTTATACCATACTTGTTTAATTATCAATCACCATTAATAGTTTTCTCAGTAATTTTTGCTATTTACTTATTCTCTATTTACGTTGCGCAGAAAGCGTTGTCTAAAATAAATCCATCAGAAGTACTTGGCGATCAATAATAAAAATATTTTTACGTGTATATGTATTATAATTCACTTAAAGAAGGAAAAAGTCATGAAAAGAATTATTTCAATTTTATCAGCAATAGCAATTTCTGTAGTTCCATTAGGAACAATAGTTTCATGCTCTTCAAGCAGTAAAATTCAAGATTTATTTGATGACTCAGATGATTCAAATAAAGGTGCATATTTACCAGAAAATATTAAGAAGAAACTTAATGATTTTGATTTAGTTGCTTTGGAAACTTTTACTACCAATGAAGAAATTAATGATAGTAATAAAGATGTTATATTGCAAGAAATGATAACAAAAGTTGAAGAAAAATTAAACTTTAAAAATGATGATTTTAAAATTAAATTAGATAAAGGTGATAAATATGAGTTACCTATTTTAAAAGACCTTCAAAGAGGACAAGATTTAGTTACTTTGAAAGATATAGAGCAGTCGAAAGGTACAATAAAATTAAGCTTATATTATTTGGATAACCTTCAAGCTAAACAGGAGTTTAGTTTTACATCTTCTATATTTGATGCTTATAGTAAAATAATTAACAATTTAAGTAATAATAGTAGTACAAATATCGTCAATAATAATGCAAAAAAATTAGATTTATCACTGATTAGTACCAGTTTTAGTGGAATGACAATTAATGTTACTTTAGGAACAATATTAAATATACTTGATTTATTAAATACTCTTAGTTCAACTGGTATTTCTAAATCACTAACAGAAATTGTTGACACTATTAAAGGTATTGGAAATATGGATCTTAATAAACTTACTACTTATAATTCAAGTGTTTATAATGATTTTAATAATAAGTTTGAACAATCTTTTAATTTTATATTTAAAAAATTAGGAGATTTATTAAAGGAATTTGGTGTTCCAGATGAAATTGAACTTCCAATAGGAGAGGCACCAATAAAAGTAAAAATATCTGAAATTTTAAATGTGAATCTTCTAGATGTATTGGGAATAGATATAAGTAAATTTAACAGTGATATGATTACAATAAAAATCGAAGATGATGGTGGTAAAAATAGAATAACAATTCTAGATGTATTAAAAAATATTTCACCATATGTTGTATCAGTAATAAACCAAATCTTTGTAGAAAATAGCATTTCTTATTTTCATAGTAGTCATAATCTTTTGTATAGTTTATTAAAGTTTTTTACTGAAGAAAAAAATGATAACGAAGTTTTATCAAAGATTTATAATGCTAACTTTGATGGAGACAGTATAAGTTTAGGATCCGCAACTTCAAATATCGATATGATGTTTTATGATTTATTGATAGGTTTTGATAAAGAGAGAAGAGATGAAAAATCTCATCTTAGAATAACAATAAAAGTTGTTTATGATATTAATGATTTAGATATTTCACCTAGTTTTGTTAAAGACATTATTATAAAAGCATTAGGTACCGATAAGTTAACAATATTCAATGATGATTATTTAAGTAAAGTATTAAAGTACGTTAAAGTAACACCATCAGAAATAGTGAACAGGGTATTACAAGCGATATATAAGGACCGTGATGGTGGATTGTTTGATATGAATGAAGAAAATATTGTAAAAGATATTAGTACTGATGATCTTATTGATATTAATGTAGTTGGTTTATTAAACAGTATTAAAGAACTTCAATCAGGTTTAGGACAGTATGCATCTGCTTTAGCTGGTACAATTAAAGAGAAAGCGTTACCAATGATAAACAAAATGATAGCAGGGGTTGTTCCGGCTATTCCAATTAAACCAATTATTTCATTGTTAAAAGACAAAATTATTTCTTCGCTAGTATCAGATAATAAGTTATTAGAACAAAATGATTTTGAATTATTAAGCGCAAAGTTTCAAATTGCTTTAAAAGATAATGATGACTGGATAAAAATAAATAATACAATTCAGATAGAAGATTTTTCAAGATATACAAGTATGAAGCTTATTTTTACAAATGTTCAATATAGAGTTGCAAGTAAATTAGACCCATCACTTGTTACTAAAACTAGAGATGACCTTACTTTTGATATCGTATTATCAGATCTTGATTAATTATTTATTATAAATATTTTAAAAAAACTAATGATTTTTATATACTATAAATAGAATAGAGGAGAACTCCTATGAAAAAAAAATTCTATTATGCAGTTGCAAAAGGTTATAAAATAGGAGTTTTTGATTCTTGAATTGATTGTAAACTTCAAATTGAAGGTTATAAAGGGTCAGTATATAAAAAGTTTGATGACAATAAAGAAGCGTTAAAATGATTAGAATATAATTTAAGTATGTCTGATGATTATAATGAAATGAAGTCTAATATTGAATATGATGCAATCGCTTATATTGATGGTAGTTATAAGGAGAAAGAGAAGTTTTTTACGTATGGTGTTGTAATCCAATATGATAATAAATTACTTAAATTTAAGGAAAAATTTAATGATGCTAGTTGATTAAAGTATCGAAATGTATCAGGTGAAATTATGGGTGCTATCAAAGCCATAAAATTTGCTTTAGAAAATAAATTGAAAAGTATCTTAATAGTGCATGATTATGAAGGTATCCATTATTGAGTAAATGGTAATTGAAAAGCCAAGAATAAAGAAACTAAAGCTTATTATAATTTTATGAGAGATAGTCAGAAGTCAATGAAGATAAATTTTAAATGAGTTAAAGGTCATAGTAATGATGAAATGAATGATTTAGCAGATGAGTTAGCAAATGAAGCATATTCTTTAAATTATGTATCAAAAGTTTTAGTTAACTAAGAATTATAAACGTTATATAAAAATTAATTAGAAGACATTTTAATTAAAGAGTATTATTATAAGTTATAATATACGTGGAGGTACGTATGGAGATTAATAAGGAATTATTATTAACTGAATATTTTGATGCAGCAATTGAAGAAACAAAAAAAATTGTAGCAATGCCATCGTATAGGAAAAATATATTAAAGGGATCTCCTGTTGATCAAGATATAAGAAATGTATTAGATCATTGTATAAAACTATGTAAGAGTTTTGGTATGAAAACATTTATTGCTAATGATTATAAATATGGTTATGCTGATTATGGTAATGGTGATAAATTATTTGGAATTATTTGTCATTTAGATGTAGTACCACCTGGAAACTTGTCTGAATGAAATAATCCTCCATTTGAACCGATTATTAAAGATGGTAAATTGTATGGCCGTGGAACTTTTGATGATAAAGGGCCAACAATGATGAATATATTTTCACTCAAATATCTTATAGATAATAATTTTCAACCCGATTATACAATAAGGCTTATATTTGGTACTTCAGAAGAAACAACTTGAGAATGTATGGAATCATATGTTGGAAAGGAAAGATTGTGTGATTTTGGTTATGTACCTGATGGACACTTTCCAGTTGTATATGCAGAAAAGTGAATTAGCGACGTAGATTTAATAGGTAATTATAAATGTAATTTTGAAATAGAAGGTGGAGAAGTATATAATGCTGTTAATGATTTAGTTTCATATAAAGGTGATAAGATACATGAAATTAAATGTTTCTTAGATAAAAACAGTATATCAACTTACATTGATGATAATAAATTATTTGTTAAGGGTATTGCTTCACACGGTAGTTTACCAGAAAAAGGTGTCGCAGCTTCTACTTGACTGCTAAAAGCAATGAATGAAGTTGGTATAGTGCATCCATTGGTTCAATTTGTTAGTGAATATGTTCATTTAGATTTCAGTATGCTAAAAGTTTTTGGCAATATCGTTGATGAAACAGGTGTAATAACAACTTGTAATGGAATTATTAAAGTTACTAATGATGATTATAGATTTACTTTAAACATTAGAATACCTTGTACATATGATCCTAGAAGAGATGTAAATGACAAGTTAAATAACTTTATTAAAAAATTTGATATGGAATTAATTGTTAGTTCAGTTGAAAATAGCATTTATTTTGAAAAAGATAGTGAGGTTGTAAAAAAAATAATGTCTGTTTATCAACAAGTTACAGGAGATTTAAAATCTGAGCCAATTGCTATTGGTGGTGGAACTTTTGCAAAGTCAATGCCTAATATAATTGCTTTCGGAGCTGAATTTAATATAGAAGAATCAACAATGCACGCTTATAACGAATTTGTAAAAATTGAAGAACTTAAAAAAATGATTGAAATATATACTATGTCAATCATCAAACTAACAATATATGATAAAATAATTTAACATTTAAGAATATTATTTTTGTATTATAATATAAAGTATAATATAAAAAAAAAAAAAAAAAGATTTAGGAGAAAAAATGAAAAAAATATTAAAAATTTTGTTTTCTATAACTCCATTAGCATTCTCTTCAACATTGGTTTCATGTGGTTCAAATGATAATGTAAATAGTGCGAATAATGGTAATGTAGATGGTAATGGAAGTGATAATAACTCTGGGAATAATGGTGCTAGTACTGTATTACTTGATTTATTAAAAGAAGAAGTAAACGATGCAATTAATAAAAACCTTCAATTAGCTGTAAATAACTTATATCAGTTAGATAAATTAAATGATAATCTACAATCAACATTAAGTAATGAGTTTTTAAAGTATGATAAATTAAAAAATTATGATGGAAAATCATTAACTGATACAGTAGTTTTATCAGACGTTGAAAAAGTACAATTAATTGAAGACGTACGTAAGTTAATAAATTTTAGTAAAATAACTGAAGATGTAATGAAAGTTTATAAAAAAGAAGTCTATAAAGTATATAGTTTGACAGGTAATGATACAGATTTATTTACTCTAAATATAAATTATAATTCTGTGGCAATTGCATTCACATCAGGTGAAATAAAAGCTGCAAATGTTCTATTTGATTACAATTTTGATTTATATTACAAAGACTCAACAAACAAAAAAAATAAACTTTCATTTAATCAAAGATTTTTATACGGATTAACTACTAACGCTGATTTAGGTTCCTATGTTGAAAAATTATCTAAGTCATTAAAGTATGATAGTTTATTAGATACATCAAATTTTAAAGATGCATTTGCAATAAGTTCTGCAAAATTATTTGATAATGACTCAAGAAGATATACTGGATATATAGATGAGTCTACATATAGTGGTTTGTTAAAGAATTATATTAATAAAAACTCAGCTATAGGATTAATTATAAATGGTATAAATGATTATATGGATAACAAAACTTTTAAAGTTGAATTAAAAAATATTGATGAAGGATTATTTAATAATTACTATAGTGTTAATAAATTAGGTTCTGAAAAAGCTTATTTAGAATCAATGGGTACAAAAGATAAGAACCCTGTAGTTTGAAAATCTGATGATAACAAAAAAATAGAAGGAAAGAACTTTTCTTCTCAAGAACTATATGATTATTTCTTTAGAGAAAATAATATATTAGAACAAGATACTGGGACTATTGGTGATGTTAGTGGGTCAACAATTAATAAATATATATATGATATTTCTAAAGATTCAATAACTTCTAACCTAAAATATTTATATGATAAAGAAGTTGAAACAATAAGTAATTTAAAAGATGGAGGTTTTGAATTAAAAGACCTTCAAAATAATTCAAACCTTTATAATAATATAAAATTAGGTTTTTTGAATATAAAAAATTTAACAATAACTCTAAATAGTGATTTTTCTCAACAATTACCTCAGTTTGATGTTCTAACAAGTTTTAAAGTTACTGAAAAAAGTGAAAGTTCATTTAGTAATTTGGCTAAAGAAACTTTAAGTCAGGATTTTTTTGATAAAAGTAATTTATTTGCTTATGTTTATTACAATTCTAGAGATGGTGTTAAAGCAATGAAAGCTATTTTTGATTTTAAAGAAGATACAATTAATGAGAGAGCACAAGGTATAGGTAAACAACCAAACTTTGGTACAAAAGGTCTTTCTTTAACAACTTTCTCTGGTGACTCAACAAAAAAAGGTCTTAGCATAAATAAAAATTTATGAGATACATTTGATCTAAATGTTCGTGATAATTCTGCTGCTGTGAATGCTAAAAAAATGCTAAACAACCTGTCTTTAAGAAATGATAGTCAAGTTGAATATTTAAATTATATGAAAACTGCAGGTGCTCAAGAGAACTATGAGTGAGATTTTCAGGGATTTAATTATATGAATTTAGAATATGCTCCAAAAGATTATTCTTACAGAGGATTTTATTTAAAGTATCCGAGTCCATTTACTAATTGAGAAGATTATTTTTATGGAAACCTTAAGTTTAATTTTATAAACTTAAGTTATGTAATTGATAAAAACATTTATCCTAACCAAAAAGCTGAAGATGTTCCAAAATATTATTATAGATTAAATGTCGTTGGACAATATTATTATTAAAAGATTAAAATTAATCTTTTTTTTATTAAATTGTTTTAGTAAACCTATCATTAAAAGATAGATAAAATGTGATATAATTAACATATGAAAAAAAATTTTGAAAATAAATGGAAAGTAGTTAATAATAATAAAGGAAATATTTCAATTATAAGATTTATAAAATTTATTTTTTTAAATCTTTGTTTTGATAAAACCTTTATTTATTTTAATATTAGTACATTTTTTTTTAGTTTTATTTTTGCATTGTATAGTTCATTTCTTACATCTAATTCAGATATATCAATTCTATTCGATTTTTATACATTATTTTTTATAGGTGTAATTATGTTCTTACAAGTTATCAGAGTTTGTTATTATTTATTCATAAGAAAATCTGAAGATAAAACCTTGTTTATTATCGTTTCTAATACAATGTCAAGATTAAAGTTTTTTATAACTATATTTTTTGTGAATTTAATATTAATTTTATTTCAAGTACTTTTCAGCTTTATTATATTTAATTTGTTTAATATATTAATAAATCATAATAATTTAAGTGATAATATTATTTTACAAAAAACTTCTACATTTATATGATTTGCTTCAACTATATTAACAATACTTTGTGATTTTGTTGTGTTTTTATTTATTATAGTAAAAAGTCAGGCAGCAATGACAATATTAACATTGCTACTAGCATTTACATTTGTTGCAAATCTACCTCTGAGATATTTAAAAACATCAGAAGAAGTAAAGACTTTGTCGTTTGATGGTGGACAAGAGTACAATGTACCACAAGTATATGAGGCATTTGATCTACAAAATCGTATTAATAAAGGAAATATTAAGTATAAGTATTTATCAAGTTATATTAATAACTTTTACCTAAATAATAATGGTTTATTATATGATGATGATTTTACAACTGATCCACTTAAATCAAGTAGGTTAAATCTATGAGAAGAGCTTGGAGTGATAGTTGATAAGAATGATCCTAATAGTTATGGGCAATTTAATTATGCTTTTAATAATCTAAAATTAAAAAACACTAATAATAGTGAAATTCCATACGCATGAAGGTCTGATGCAAACTCATCAGAACCGATCAATAGATACTCTATTCAATTAGTTATAAATAAAAGATATATAAACCAAAATGAGTTACTTAGTTTATATAACAATGCTAAGGATAATACTAAAGCACTTATTATCAAGGATATATATGATTTTTCAAATCAAATAATATCAAGTATTGTTAATTATCAAAAATCATTATATTTACTATATCAAAACTTTTCTTTAATCGATTTAAACAATAGTTTTATTGTTCCTAAAAGTTCATCAGGTTATAGTGATAAAATAAATCTTAAAGAAGAATATTGAAACTCTACTTACAATTATAATTTTTATCCAAACGGTACAAAGATTAATGATGTAGTATTTTATGATTCTGAAGAGGATGGAAGTTTAAAACAATTTATAAATGAAGTTCTTTCAAATCCTGTTTTCTTTGCAACTAGATTAGTAGAGAAATATTTTTTAAGTGATACAAATACTTATAAAAATATATTAGAAAAAAAATTGTTAAAAAATAATGAAAACTATACTAAATATATAAGTTCAAGAAATTTTTTTAATTGGTTTTCAATGATAAGTCCTTTTTATAGTTTGTGAAGTTCTTATACTTATTTTTCAGGTAATTCTGCAAATGATATTTGATTTTCACTAACCAATTATGATATTCCAAGCATTGTTTTTGACGCACAGGATAATATATTTTTACCTTATGTTCAATACACATTACAAACTGATACAAGTGACTTTTTATATAAAAATAATTATGATAAATTTATTAAACCAGATCTATTTATATATTTATATTTAATAGTTACTTTTATATTATTGTATATAGCTTACTATAAGTTTAGAAGAATTGATATATAAAATATTAAACAAATTAATAGTTATTTATCGTTTATTTAAGTGTAAATTAAGAACGAATCATATTTTATAAATTGTGTACCCTTAATGTATTATAATTATTGAACAATTATAAATATTATTATATAATGTTTTTGTAAAAGATTTTAAAGGGAATAAAATATGAGAAAATTATTAAGTTTATTAGGAGTTCTATCCATTAGTGCTAGTTCTTCTTTAATGTCTATATCTTGTAATAAAGATGAAATAAATAAAAGTTTTGAAGTAAATAGTCAATTACCAATCATAGATGGGGAAAATTGAAATGCGCCTAGTAAAGAAAATAAGTATGAAAATTATTTTCATGTAGATGCTCCAGATAAAAAAGGTATGTTAAATGATATGCAGGGTGCTTTTTTTGATGGTACATATTGGCATTTATACTATTTATACAATAGTGAAGCAGAATATGATAGTAGTGGCGAGCAAATAGGTAAGAACGGTACTGAATGATACCATATGCAAACCAAAGATTTCATTAATTGAGAATATAAGGGAATAGCAGTACATAAATGAAATTCAAAAGGTTGAGGAGATGCAGCTGGTGGTACTTTATATGTTGATAAGGATAAAGATTTTGGTAAAGTAGCTGGTGGTAAAGTAGCTATTTCAACTGCATATGGAGGAGAAAAAGGTCAAAATATAATGGCTTATTACTCAACACCAGGTGATGGAAATGGTAATGATAATGACTTTGGATATAATTTTAAAGAATTAAATAAAGGTAATCCGATACTTGAAAATGGAAAAGAATTGGGTACTTATCCAGACTTTAGAGACCCACATTTCTTTAAAAAAAATGGTAAATTTATTCTATATGTGTCCGAACTTGATGGATTTGGAGTTTATGTCTCTGATAACCCACTTGAAGGTTATGAAAAAAAAGGAGAATATAAAGCCAAACACGCAATGGTAGAATGTGCAAATATATTTGAATTAAACGTTAATGGTAATGAAAAAGAAAAAAAGTATGTCGTTATTTATGGTGGAAATGGAAATAATGACAATGGTCAGCCTGATTTTATTGATAATTTAGGTACTGGTACATATTATAGTGTTGGTCATTTAGATGATAATTTTGTCTTTCAAGAAGAGCAAGCTCCTAAAAGATTAGATTTCGGTGCAGATTTCTATGCTGCAAAGTTTTTTGAAGATACTCAAGATCAAAGCTTACCAATTGGAGATCATTTAATAGGTACTGGTTGAATGAGTAGTTGAGATTATAATAGGGTGGTTCCAAACACTGGTTATTGAGGCAATATGTCACTTGCAAGAAAAATTAAACTTACAAAAAACAAAGATGGCGAGTATGGTATGAGTCAAAGTTTCATCGGATTAGACAATCAAGAATTAACTGCATCTGGGAATCAAAACAATATTATAAATTCAAAAATAAGAGGCGGAAGTTATAAATTAGACTTAAACTTTAAAAATACTAAAAAATCAAATGCTGTTATTGAATTAGAGTCTAGTGATGAAACATATAAAAATATAATAAAACTAGATTTTGAAAAAAATAAAATATCAACTAAAAGATACACAAAAGATGTAACTTTAGTCAATAATAAAGGTTTTATCCAAGATAGAAGTTATGTTACAAATCTAAATGACAAAAATGATTCAAGTTTATCATTAATAGTTGATAAATCAACAATTGAAGCAGTTCTTCCAGATGGGTCAATAATCTCGATGGTTAAATTTCCTGACGGAGTTTCACCAGAAAAATTACTTTTAAACTTATCTAAAAATATTGAATTTGACTACAAATATTATCAATTTAAAAAAGAATAAGGAATAAAATGAAAAAATTAATGAATTTAGGGTTAGCTTTATTTTTAAGCACTAGTTTGACATCTAGTATAGTTTCTTGTGGAAACAGTCAATTTAGAAATTTTGAATTGCCTGGAATTGATAAACAAAGATTCTCTAATAGATTTCATGTACAAAATCCAACTACAGGTATGATGAATGATATACAAGGTGGTTTTTATCGTAATGGTAAATGACATGTATATTTTTTACAAAATGCAGACGGTATTTTTGATGCCTCGGGTGAAAACCATGGAAAATTTGGATCTGTTTGATATCATGTTACAACAGTTGATTGAATTCATTGAAACTATGAAGGACCAGCTGTTCCTAAATACACAACTAAGTATGGAGACCAAGCATCAGGAACATTTTTTGAAGATGTTGACAACTCATTTGGTTATGGAGAAGAAGCTATTATTGCAATAACAACTTCGTATAGTGATGCTGGTCAAAATATAATGATGTTCTATTCAATTGATGGTGGGTATACATTCAGTCCTGTTAAAGAAGAACCTGTATTATGAAATCCTCATAAAAATACTAACGAAAATTTTAGAGACCCATATTTCTTTAAAAAAGATAATAAATTTATAATGTATATTGCAGAAGAATATGAGTTTGGAGTTTATGTTTCTGACAATCCAACTGAAGGTTATAAAAAAACTGGAAGTTTTAAAGCGGACCATCCAATGTTAGAATGCCCAAACTTATTCCAAATGAACATAACAAACGAAACTGACAAAAAGAAGTGGGTTGCTATTTATGGTGGTAATGGTGGTTGAGGTGATAATAAAGATGATTTATCAACAGGAACTTACTATATAACTGGTGATCTTGATAGTGAAACCTATGTATTTTCACCAGATGAAAACCAAAAATATAAGCGTTTAGATTTTGGTCCAGATTATTATGCTGCAAAGTTTATGACAAAAAGTAGTTCAAATACTAATTTAGATAGTCTAATATCGTCTGCCTGATTAAGTAATTGAAGTTATAATTTTTCAATACCTAATGATGGTAGAATTGGGAATATGACCCTAGCAAGAGAAATCAAATTATTAAATATAGGTACAAAAGAAGTGCCAAATTATGAATTTCAATCAAATTATTTAGGATTTGATAGTATATACCATACTATTGAAGGAAATTATGTCTCAAATACGAAAATTATTGAAGACACAAAAATGTCTGGAAAATATTATAAATTAGATATCTCACTAAGTAATTTATCAAACACAAAAGAAAAAGTTACTTTATCGTTAGGTGATAATAGTTATAGTATAAAAGCAGAACTTGATTTTGAAAAAAATCTTATCAGCGTGAAACGAACTATGGATGGAAATTTATATTATGGAGAAGAAGAATTTGAGAAAACAAGAGTTTTTAAAGCGAGTTTAAGTTCTATAAAAGATGAAGCAAATATTGCTTTATACGTCGATAGAACAAGCGCTGAGTTTAAATTCCCTGACGGTTCAACATTTACAATGCTAAAGTTTGCTGATAATAAGACAAAAGAAGATGTATATTTAACATTAGAAAATATAAAGGCAACATACAAGTATTACCAAGTAGCTTAAATAAAATAAGTATAGATATTATAAGAGCATTATAAGCTCTTTTTTTATTTTAATTAATTATTTTAAAAAAAAAATTAAATATATATGAGAGTGATATAAAATAAACTTGAAAGTAAGCAAACTTGTATAAGTTAACATAATGGGTTAACGTTTCTACAAGACACCTATGTCTTTTCTATAAGTTATAATTAAAGTTCCTTAAAAGTTATTACACAGTACGTTTGATTATTTTCAAGTATATCTTTAAGAAATATGGAGAAACTATATAAATGAAAAAACTAGTAAGTATCTTAACAATTATAGGAATTAGTGCAAGCGCTACTTCTTATGTAGTATCATGTAATAATTCTATAAACGATGTAAGAGATGTTGTTTTTATGTTTGACGCATCTGCAGGTACTAATGCAAATATTCAAAAACAATATAAAAAAATAGTTGATGATTTTAATGAAGCTAATAAGGATTCATTAATAAAAGTTACATTTGAAACACCAACTGCAGGTGCAATATCAAGTGCACTTGCATCAGGGGAAGCTTTACCTGATTTATATGTAACATATACCGATAATGTTTTAAAATACCTAGCAAGCGCACCTGAGGAAGTATTAGATATGGGGAGTATTGTTCCTAGCACATTTAAACCTAAACTTAACTCTTTTATGAGCGAAGGTAAATTAACAGTTGGAAATGAACAAAGACAATTAGTTCTACCAATGTCAAAATCATTTGATTTCTCAGCAGTAAATCTAAGATTGTTAAAAGAAATTACAATATTAGCAGTAAATAATAACACTTTAAGCGGAAAATTTTGAGAAAATATAGATCCATCTGATTTATATAAAGATATTTCTGAAATTTCAACAAATAATCTAAATATCGGAGATGATTTAAGTAAAATTTTTGAAAGTATTGCAAAAGCAGATGAAGCTAATGATATAAAAGCGATTTTACTTAAAAATGAGAATTTAGCAAAAATCTCAGGATATATGTATAAGTTAGATCACACTTATCATTTAGTAAATACTGATATTTTAAAAGATGGTTCTAAAATATATGGATTAGGAATTGATTCACTTGCTAATAAGATATATTCAGAATATGCAGAAAGTATTAAAACAGACTCAATTAAAACACTTTCAGACAATCAAGATTTTTTATATAACTACTATGACAATAATTTCTATGTTAATAAAAGTCGAGGTCTAAAAGGTCTTGAAGGAGAAATGAAATTTTTACAACAACTAAAAGACGAACAAGATAAAAATGATGATTCACTAAGAGGCTCAACAACAGATTCGAAAGATACTGAATTATTATATGTTCCTTCATTAACAGGAAAGAAAAAATACTCATCAGATTATTTTGCTGCTGGAACAATGCTTTTAGCATCAGGTTCAACAGCTGGATCATTTTATTATAAATCATCTAACAATGTTGTAGATGAATTAAAAGTTGATTTTAAAGATGTTCTTGTTATGGGAACGCCAACTGAAAATGGTCAATCATATACAATTCAACAAGGTCCTGGAATTGCAGGTTTTAAGTCTTCTTCAAATGAAAAACAAGAAGTTGCAAATAAGTTTTTAGAGTACTTAATGTCTCCTGAAAAACAAGCATACTTCGGTATATTTACTGGTTATTTACCATCAAATGAAGAGAATTATTTAGAGGATTCTAATTATTTAAAATGAATTAAAGGTGAAGAACAACCTCTAAATGATGATGGCAATAAAACAAACAGATCAAATCCAATGTTAAAACAATATATTGATATGATTAATGATGGCTCAAACAATTACTTTTTTACAGTAGAAGGTTCACCAATAGGTAATGGTGTAAGAAGTAATGTTTTAACTAGTGTAATACAAAATCAAATGATGGATGATAAAGGTAAAGATATTTTCTGAAAAAATAATAGTTTGACTGATAATTTTTGAGGAAATGACTCAACTAACTTAAAAACGAGAGCTAATTATGCATTCAAATCAGTTATAACCGATTATGATCCAAATGGTAAAGTAACAGAAAGAATGCAATTACCTAGCGTGTTATCACAAGTAAAATTACTTGATAGAAAAGAAGATTAATCATATATGGAAATACTTAAAGATATCGAAAAGCAAATAAAAGAATTTAATACAATTATAATCCAAAGACATATAAATCCCGATGGAGATGCTTATGGTAGTCAATTAGGACTAAAAGGTTTAATTGAAGAAAATTTTAAGGATAAAAAGTGTTACGCAATTGGAGAATCGATGGAATATTTAAATTATATTGGTTCTTTTGATAAAGTTGAAGACGAAGTTTTTAAAGATGCATTGGTTATAGTAACAGATTGTGGGAATGTAGAAAGAATTGATGATCAAAGATTTAGCTTAGCAAAAAAAATAATAAAAATAGACCATCATCCAAATGTAACACCTTATGGTGAAATAATGTGAGTTGATACATCATATACTTCTGCAAGTGAAATGGTAGGTTACATGGCTATGCAATTAAAGTGAAGAATACCTACAATGGCAGCAAGAGCGATTTTTAATGGAATAGTCACTGATTCTGGGAGATTCATGTACAGAGGTGTTACGCCAAGAACATTTGATGTAGCTAGTCGACTATTAAGTACAGGTTTTGATTTGGAAGAAATGTACAAAAATTTAAATACTAAAAAATTAAGTGAGTTAACATTCATTAATTATATTTATAGTAACTTTAAGTTAACAAAAAATGGTTTAGCAACAATAATAGTACCAATAAGTGAAATGAATAAACACGGTTTATCAGCTGAAATGATGAACAAGTATGCTAATACATTAGCAGGGTTTAAAGAAATTAAAATGTGAATTACTTTTAGTGAAAGAAGTGATAAACAATACCGTGTTGAGTTTAGAAGTTCTGGAACAATAG
This sequence comes from Spiroplasma corruscae, assembly GCF_002237575.1. Taxonomy (NCBI): domain Bacteria; kingdom Bacillati; phylum Mycoplasmatota; class Mollicutes; order Entomoplasmatales; family Spiroplasmataceae; genus Spiroplasma; species Spiroplasma corruscae. The sequence goes on along the minus strand of NZ_CP022535.1, from coordinate 913,981 downwards.
TAAATCAATTAGCTGTTAAATATGGTGGTGGTGGTCATGCACAAGCCGCAGGAGCAATAGCACAAAATTTAAAAATAGTTCAAGATATTATTGAAGATGCAGATAAACTTTTAGGAGAATAAACTTAATGAGTATAAAACTTAGAAATGTAACAATTGACTATGGTAATTTTGTTGCTGTAAACAACCTTAGTATGGATATTAAAACTGGAGAACTTGTTTCTTTATTGGGTCCTTCAGGATGTGGAAAATCAACTACTTTAAATGCTATAGCAGGATTAATCCAAATAACTTCTGGTCAAATATTATTTGATGGTATTGATGTAACTCATAAATCTACTCAAAGTAGAAATATTGGATTAGTTTTCCAAAATTATGCTTTATATCCACATTTAACTGTATTTCAAAACATTGCTTTTCCTTTATACCAAAGTAAGTCTTTTAAAAATAATGTTAAAAAGATCAATAATGATATTAATTTAAAATCAAAAATACTTAAAGTTGCAAAACATAATAAAAATATTTTTGTAAAAATTAATACTGTAACATCAAAAATTAAAATAGACATTAAAGAAATAAGAAATGCTTTGTCAAGTATTGAAGATTGATTAATCACTAAGTCTTCTGTATACATTAATGGTTTTATAGATAATTTGTATAATGATAATTTTGAAGTGTTCAAAAATAAACAATTTTCTTATTTATTAGACAAAGTTAAACTTATATATTGGCAAGAATATAAAAATATTTTCGTCAATATTTTTAATGATTTCAACGAAGAATTATTAAAACTTGATAAAAATAATGAATATTATAAGCAAGTTAATGAAATTATTAAAATGATAATAAAAGGTATAAATTTCGATATTAAAGCCTTTATTAATTCAAATATTGTATTGTTTAAAAAAGCACTAAAATCACACATGAAGTCTATAGAGAGCGAAATTAGTTTAGCTAAAACGAATGCAAAACAAAAAGGTGAAACATTTCATTTCATACTTAGTGATGAAGAGTATTTATTAAAGCAAAAAGAATTTGATTTAAAGTGTGAAGAGTTTAAAGTTGAACTTGTTAATGAAATTAACAGCAAAATTAAACTTAACATAGCTAAAGGTGCAATTGATAATATTATTGATATTATTGTGAATACAAAAGAAGAGTTAGCATTTTCTACAGAAGAAATACTTCAATTACAACAAGAAACTCAGCTTACAACATTTAAAAAAGAAGTAAGAAAAGCTGTTGAAGAAGTATCTGAAAGAGTTGAAATCCAGAGTCAGTTATTTAAAAAACCTGCTGAACTCTCTGGTGGTCAACAACAACGTGTCGCAATTGCTAGAAGTATAGTAAAAAAACCTAAGATTCTTTTATTGGATGAACCATTAAGTAACCTTGATGCAAAGTTGAGAGTATCAACCAGAGAATGAATTAAAAAGTTTCAAATGGAAACTGGTATAACTACAGTCTTTGTAACTCACGACCAAGAAGAAGCATTAAGTATTTCGGATAAGATTTATGTAATGTCTAAAGGTAATTTACAACAAGGAGATATTCCAGTAAACATTTATGAAAAACCTTCAAATCTTTTTGTAGCTAATTTTATAGGAACTCCGTCGATGAATTTTATGGAAAATAGAATTAATGATAGAGGTGAAATTTTAATTAATGGTAAAAAAATGAATAGTATTTCAAGAATGAGAAATAGGGATGTGATTATTGGTATAAGACCAGAGCATATCAGAATTTCACAAGACACATCTACTAATGATTTTTTAAATGATGAAGAGTATGAAACTGAAATAATCTCATACGAATTATTAGGTAAAACAAATTACGTAAAACTTAAATTTGGTGATGATGTAATTAGTGTAGTGTTCGATTCAAGATTACTTACTAAGTTGGAGTATAACCAAAAGTTAAAGATTAGTTTTCTAAGAAATCATTTATATATATTTTCAAAAGATGATGATAGAAAATTATTAGAGGTAATTTAGTATGGCATTAAATGTACAGGAATTATTTGAAACAAAAAACCCAGTTACCATTACTGAAAATAATAAAAGAAGTATTTTTAAAAGAAAAAATAAAACGACAAAGAATATGGAGTCAAAGAAGACCGATTTTCTATATCAATTAATTTGGATAACACCAGCGTTAGTTTTTTTAGCAGTATTTTCTTACTATGCAATTTTTATAGTTTTTAGAAATGGGTTTAATGGTGCTAGAAGGCCGTTATTAGATTTTCAAGCAACTTTATCAAATTTTAAAAATATATTTGATGACCCAAATTTTATAATATCGCTAAGAAATTCACTTTTATATTCAATAGTTGTTATACCAACAACATTAATAATTACACTTACAACAGCAAAAGTATTATCAAATGTATTGAATAAGAAAATGTTTTCTTTCTTACAATCTTTATTCTTTTTACCTTATGTTACTTCCACAATGGCAATATCAATGTCTTTTGCATATATATTTTTACCTGAAAAATATGGACTAGCTAATACCATATTAAATAGTTTTGGTCTAGAATCGGTTGACTGAACTTCTAAAAAAAATGGTATTTTTCTTGTAATGATATTTGGAATATGAAGAACTATGCCATTTCAAATAATTATGTTTACTGCAACTTTTCTAAGAATTGATCCTCGTTATTATCAAGCTGCAAGTGTTGACGGGATGCCTAGGTGAAAGCAGTTTTGAAGAGTTTCAATACCAAGGGCAGTTCCAATGATAGTCTATATGATAACAACTGGAATAATTGGTTCTTTTAAAGTTTTTCCATTAGGTTTATTTGGTTCTTATGAAGCTTCTGTTGCTGCAAATGCTCAAACTGTTGTATTTTATATTTTTAGTAAAGTTAATCCATCAAGTACACAACAATCATATGGTAAAGGTGGAGCAGCATCACTTGTATTGATGGCAATAATATTAATAATTACTATTGCTAATAGACAAGTTTCTAAACTTCTAACAAAAAAATATAAGTAGGAGATAAAATGAAAAAACCCATTATACAAAGTAAATTTAAGATTATTTCTTTAGCTTATAAGAATAAAATTGAAGAAATGAAAAAAGAAAAAAATGTTGAAAAAATAAAGTTAGAACAAGAAAGAAATGATTATTGAAATGAAGTAATAAGTATTGATAAAAATAATAGTTTCTCTAGTTTTAAAGAAGTTAATGCTTATAGAAGAATAAAAATTAGGTGTATAAATAAAAACTTTACTATTGATAAAAATATTAAGTTATCAAAGGAGGAACAAAAGTATAATAAAACTTTAGAAATAGATAAAATAAATAGTGAAGCAAATCATTTAGCTAGAAAAATAACATTTAATCCATTTAATATATTCTTTATTATTATTTTCTTTAAGTTTTTAAATATTTTTTATAAAAGAAAAAATAAATTTATTAATTATAAATATAATAAGTTATTACAAAAACAAATTATATTTACGAATACAATGGCTGGTGAAACTTTCTGAAAAAAAGTATTAAGAAAAATTATCCAAGGTACATTCTTATTTGTGATGGCTATAATTATAATTTTTCCATTTTATTGAATGATACTAACTTCAGTTAGAGGATTGGATGAGTTTGACCCACTAGCACCAACAAGTTTCTTCCCAAGCTCTTATACTTGGGAAGCTTATAGAAAGTTATTTGAATATGTTGGTGGAAGTAGTTCAATGTTTAAAGTAACAATGCAAAGGTTTTTTATAAATTCAATTTTAATAAGTTTTACTACTACAATATTACAATTACTTATATCAATAATAGCAGGGTTTGGTTTAGCTAACTGAAAAACTAAACCGCAAGGTATAATATTAATAGTTATGTTTGCTACTGTAATGGTTCCTGGTGAAGCCATGTTGATTGGACAATACATTTATATTGTTCAATTAGGATTAAAAAATACATTCTGATCATTGGTAGTGCCGTTCATTTCAAATGTATTTACAATATATTTAATGGCTAATGCATTTTCGAGTGTTGGAAAAAGTGTTAAATCAGCTGCTAAAGTTGATGGACTTTCAACATTTAAGTATTTTTGAAAAGTTGCATTACCATCGGTAAGATCAACAATAATAACATCATTTATAATATCATTAATATCATCGTGAAATGCAGTATTATGACCAACAATGGTATTGGGGTCAAACTCTGAATGAGTAACATTACCAATGTTGTTATGAAATTTAATGTCTATCCAAGGTGGAGAACAGGGCGATATTTTAGAACACTTTGCAAGAGATCCACAGAATTTAAAAATGGCTGGTGCTGTTGTATCAATAATGCCAATGATAATAGTTTTTATTTTTGCCAACAAGTTGATTATAAAAGGTATTTCAAGAGATAGAGGGGATAAAGGATAGTATGAAAAAAATAATTTTATTATTTAGTTCAATTTCTTTGGTTTCCTTATCTTGCTCAACCATAACATCTTGTAATTCAAATACACAACCATATAGTAATAATGAAGTTGAAGATAATCAAATATCTTATTATAGTTTATCAATTGGTAATGGTTTATTTTCTTATCTCAAGGTAGGTTCAAAGGCAATATTATTTGACGCCGGAATTGGTCTAAGTAAAGATGCAGAGTGAAAGGGTTTAAAACATAAAGGTAATGAATTTGCAACAAACTTTATGAAATGAACTGGTGTAGAAAGTATAGAAGCTATATTTATAAGTCACAATCATAGTGACCATTACGGCAACTTAGATACAGTAACTAAAAATTTCGATGTAGCAAATATTGTTTTACCATTTAATGGTGAAAAATTAAAAAGTAGGTTTGTTACAGATAAGAGTAAATCTACATATGATAATGAAATAATATATGTAAGTAATAATACAAATTTATGAAATTTCTCAGATAAATATAGCTTTTTAAGTATTGATTTTTACAACTGAAGTTATTCTGAAGCTGATTATATGAAAAAACTTTCTTTTAAAGATGAAAATAATGCTTCATCAATTATATACTTTAAAGTAAACAATAAATCAATATTATTACCAGGTGATGCAGAACAAGGTTTAGGTGATCGTTTAGTAAATAATAAGGTTTTACAATTTACAAATGTAAATATATATCAAGTTGCTCATCATGGTAGTAAAAACTCATTAGGAAAAAATTTTGTTGATAAAATTAACCCAAACTTTTGCTATGTTTCGGGAACAAATGGAGATAATATTGATTATAGAGAATGAGGAGGAGATCACATATTTCCTACTTCTAAATCTAACGAAAATACAGCATCTTGTGATGAAACTTATTTAACTGGTAAAGTATTAAGTAATACAAATAGTGATAAACAGGATGGTGAAATTAATGTAAATGCTGAGTTTGCAAAGGAAGCTGATTATTTACATGAAAATGCTTCATATGAGTTTAGATTTACAAAAGATGGCACAATTTCAAAATATTATTTTGATAATACAGTGGCTAATCCTGGTTTTTTAAAAGAAATTAATAGTGATAAGCCTAATTATAATGAATATGTTAGTAATCATAAATTAAAATAGGTTAAGTTATTTATTTTAATTTATTAATGTAACTTAATATATCTTGTTTAGTTTTTTTAGAAAATCTAAATATAAGTTATGTATTATTTTTAAATATTTAAAAAACTTTTTATGTTCAATAATGACCATTAATAATACATTTATATTATTGTTTATCAACTCTTTGAGTTACGCAAATCTTCCAAAATAAAACTGTGAGTGTATAATTATTGTATGAAAAAAGATAATCTAAATTTAAAAAAGTTAGTAAATTGTAAAGATATTATTATATCTTGTTTTGTTTTATTAATAATTTTTAATGTTTTAATTTTTATATTAGATAATCTTTTATTAAGTAAATTAACTGCTTACTTTGATTTTGCTATCTTATTACTATCTTTTTGCGTAATTATTAAAAAATTTAATTATAAGGAAAGAAACATAAATTTAATAGTAATAAATTTATTAATAATTATAATTATAATTTCGACAATAGCATTAATTATAGGTTTGAAAGTAAAAAATATTATAAATATGAAAACAGATCATAAATTATTAGAGATTAAAAATTTACTTGATAAAGATAAATATAATTCTAAATCCATAAGTAATAACTTTATTATGAGCAACTTTATATTATCAATAATATTTTTAGTTTTTAATTTCCTTGCTATTTACATTAACTCTTATAAAGTAATTTTAATTTTAGTCCAAAAAATATATCTAATTAACAAATATATAATTAATTTAGTGTTGAAAAAATTATTCTTACTTTTAATTGGATTTTTTTTCTACAAAAATATTACATTCAAGAAAAAAGTAGAATTAGTATATAACTGTATTCTAAAAGTTTTTGTGTTTCTATTTAAAAACAATATATTGTTTCGTATCATTAAATTAAATACTTATAATAAATGAAGTGTTTCTCCATAATTTTTAATTTTAATGAAAGTTTAGATTGAAAAGGAGAAAAAAATGAAAAAACTAATTAAGATTCTAGGGTCTTTGACTTTTTTTAGTACACCAGTTACAACTGTGGTAAGTTGTGGAAAGAATGATGACGGTGTAAATAATGGAGACAATGGAAATAATGGCGACAATGGAAATAATGGGGACAATGGAAATAATGGCGACAATGGAAATAATGGAAATGATGTAGACAAACCTAGCACCAATTTAACTGATTTACAAAATCAAATGAAATCAGGAGCTGAAATGATTTCAAAATTAATACTTGCAAGTAAACACGAAAATTTGAATTATAACCTTAATGAAATTCTATCAATGTATTTATCACCAACACCAACAGCATTAAAAATGCCTGTTACATACAAATATAACAATGAAGATATAAATTTTTCTACTTCTTTAAATAAATATAAATCATTGTTAGCACCATCGTTAGAAAGAATTAATAATGATAATTACTCAGGTGTTTTTGCAAGTTATGTTATGGGAATGTATGAGGACGATTTTTATACTAACTTTATTAGAAAAGGAAGTTTTCAAGATTCTTTTAACACAACTGGAGGAACAGGTTTTAATAAATCAAGTGATAATGAACTTGGGATATTAGCCGGATTTGATAAAAATTTAGCATTATCAAAAGATGAAAATAGAAGAAACTTATCTTGAGGAATTCAAGATACTGGTGCATTAACAAATTACTTATTAGATAAAGGTTATGATGGAGCATTCCCTGGTGACACAAACGGTACTTCAAGTCCAAAAAGTGCTTCAAACGATTCTAAAGGTGGAACAAATGGATCGGGTTATCTATACTATAATTCAATAGTTTCTAATGGTAAAGGCGCTTACAATGCAAATAAAATAAAAAATAATAAAGTTGAAAGTAAACTTCCGGAGGACTTAAACTATAAATCAAGAAATTCAAAAGATAGTGAAGATAAATATTCTTCAGAAGTAAATGGTATGAAATTTAATAAAATTGGATCATTATTATCCAATACAGCTGGTGAGCAAAACATAAATGGGTATATTAATAATATTTCAAGTTTAAAAAGTAGTATAACTGAATCTGACTTTGGTTCTGAGTCATTATTAAATTTTATAAACTTTATGACACCAATTTTAACTAAAAAAGCAAATCAAACCGAATTGATTATGCAATATGTTGCTTATGGATTGATCTATAATGCCATGGATGTAATTAATGGCATACAAAAAAGTAGCGATATGAAAGACTATTTGATTAGCAAAGGTTTTGATCAAAATATTTTTGATAAATTAATCAATGTAAGAAAACCCCTAAATAGCATATTTGATTTACTTAGTCCTGACCCAAATAAAATTTCTATTACAAGTATTTATAACAATAATGATGATGATACAAACGATGATCAATTAGATAATTTACAAAATGTATCAAGTTTTTTAAAACAACTACAAGTTGTTCAAAATAAATTAGGCACCGATGAGGAAAAACTAGAATTTACTAATAAAGTTTTCTTAGATAAAAATAATACTTTTTATAATTCATACAAAATTATTATTGATGGAGTAAGTTTCTTTGGTTTTTCAATTAATGGTATGGGATTAGACGCTTGAAAAAATGTTATTGGCAAAAATGGAGATGGTGGAGTTAATTTATTAAGTTTAATAAGCAACGTATATAATAAATTAGCAAATAATGATACAAAAGAATTATTATCTACTTTAAAAAATCAATATAATGATATTGGTCTTGCTGATTTATCAAGAACTCAAAAATTGAAGTTAATTAAGGCTCTTGGTTATGACTCAACAAATAAAAAATATACTGAAGATTCTTATATGTATAATGCTTACAATTTAATAACAAACCAAAGCATTGACGGTGTTAAGGAACTAGATAATTTATTTTCTGTTTTAAAAGATGCTGTTAATGGTGCAATGAAAGAAGTTCATGAAAACGCACTTCAATATATTTATGATGAAAAATATTGAAAAACATCAAATGTAAAAATCACATCAACAGATCCATCAGAATTAAATGCAAAAATGGAATTCACACTTGAATATAATGGAGTTGGTGATGCAGACTCAAATGCAGATCAACAAACTAAAAAAGTTGATGTACCAGAGAATTTTAATCCTTATCAGACAATATTAAAATATCAAGAAGGTTATTTAAGTAATGATGACTTAAAAAGTAAAGTAGATACTACAAAAATTTCAGGAGAAGTTCTTGGTAAGAAACAATACAACCTAACTGATGATGATTTAATAAAATATGATGGTAAAGGTGAAAATTATAAGACTGTTAACCATAAATATAACTTAGTATGACAAAATATAAGTAACGATGTTAACAATCCGCACTGGGTAGTGGTTGATATTAAATCATACAATAATGAAAATAAAGAATTTTATAATATATATTAATTTTAAAGAAATAACTTTTTAATAAACGATTTTACAAATCGTTTTTTATTTTATAAAAAATAAGTAAGGATAAATTATTAATAATTTTTCTTATATTATTGTTATAATTAAAAAAAGGGTAAATATATGAAAAATAAGGGTTATTTAAAGTTATCAAAAACAGATATATTAGAAAAAGATTTTGAAGTTGAATATAAAGGGTACAAAGTAGAAGAAGTTGACTCATTTTTGGATATGGTTTTAGAAGATTATAAATATTTTGAGGAAGTGGAGCCAAGATTTTCTGCTAAGATTAAAGAATTAGAGCAAAAAAACATGAAACTTATTAAAGAATTAGAAGAAAAAGTTTCTCTACTGAGAAATACAGAAGAACAATTAGAAAAATTAACTAGATCTGGAGTTAACAACTCTTCTATTATAAAAAGATTATCTAATCTTGAAAAAGAAAATTATAATAAATAAATATTAATATAAATGGAGAAGTTAAAATGTTAAAATTTGGTAAAACATTATCTTGAATAGGATCATTTTTTTTAATCTCATCATCAGTTCCTTTGATGTGTCTATCTGTTTTTATGGTGAGTATTAGGAGAATTGTTGTAAGTAGTCTGAGAAATATTCAATATATAGGTGAATGATTAGCTTCGTTAGCTGATGAAACATTAAAATATTTTGAAATATTTGGAGGAGTTTTATTTGTAATTGTTATATCAATCATAATTATAGTAATATTGCATTTAGTATTTATAAATTTTAGAACTTCTTTTAAACAAAGAATTGGATATTTTATAGGAATTGTTTTTGGTGGATTACTTCTATTCGCTTCAGCAATACCTTATTTTATTACTTTATCACCATCAATCGATGGTTTGTGAAATTTAATAACAGGTTTATTATTTACATTTTGTGGTTTAAGCGGCTTTTTAATAACAATAGGGTCTTTCTTCGGAATGCTAAGTGCAAAAACTGAAAAATCAAATAGTATAAGTAAACGTAAAACCAATAAATTAGAAAAAAAATTTAAATACGACCCAGCTTTATAGAACAATAAGTAGAAAAATATTTTCTTTTGTTGTATATGGTGTTAATATAATTATTGAGAATAATTTTGAATCAACTGCTGTATTTGAAAAAGAATATAGAGGAAACTCCACGCTTGCACATCCTGAGATGGATGTAGTGATTGTGCTAGAGGAAAAAATAACTCTAGATACCTTTTAAGGTAATGACTTAAACAAGTCTAAGGGATTCGTCCTATGATTAGTTTTATAAAGTGCCACAGGGACGACTAGCTAGAAATAGTGAAATGGAACGGGTAAACTCCACAAGCAAGAAACTCAAATTTTGGTAGAGGAATTAGAAATTAAGAAATGAATTAATTTCTGAATCACTTTGTGATAGATAGATAGTTGATGCATTAATTTGTTACAGAACGTGGGTTATGATAAGTTATTCTCACTATTATTTTTAAGGATTTTTTATGAGAAGTTTAATAAAATTACTGAAAAAAAACAACTTAACAACGTCATCATGTGAGTCATTTACTGGTGGTATGTTCTCAAGTTTAATTACAAATTATAAAAACTCAAGTAAATATTTTAAGGGTGGGTTTTGTTGTTATTCAGATAATTTTAAAATTGAAGTTCTAGGTATTGATGAAAAAATAATTAAAAAGTATAGTGCAGTTTCAGAACAGACATTGAATCAAATGTTAATTAAGACGCAAGTTTTATTAAAAAGCGATATCGTTTTCGGTTTCACTGGTTATGCCCCTCCCACAAGTGTGGATGAGAGTCTTAAGGGATTATCATATATTGGTTTTAGATATAAAGATAAAAATTATATAACTAAGTTTTGTATAACAGATAATATGTCAAGAAAAAAATATAAACTATTAGCAATAAATAAAGTAATTAATGATTTTTTAATTTATTTAAAATAAGTTAATTATTTTTATTTTTTTACCGACATATATAAATGGAGGTTATATGATAAAAGAAATATTAGAAAATAACGAAAAAGAGGTTGTATTAAATATGTCAAAAAATCCATATGATGACCCAGCATTCAAAAACGTTTTAAAAGAAATTGAAAAAACTTTTGGTAAGGGTTCAATTATGAAACTTGGTGATAATGTTAGTCTTGAACATGACTCAATATCTACAGGAAGTTTTTTACTAGATAGAGCTATTGGTATTGGTGGATTGCCTAAAGGAAGAATAATTGAAATATTCGGTCCAGAATCTAGTGGGAAAACTACATTGTCATTACATGTAATTGCAGAAGCACAAAAAAGTAGTGGTCGTGCAGCATTTATTGATGCTGAACATGCGCTTGATCCTAAGTATGCTAAAAATATAGGTGTTGATATTAACAATTTAATTGTTGCTCAACCTGATACAGGTGAACAAGCATTAGATATCTTAGAAATGCTTGTTAAGTCAAACACTATTGATGTTGTTGTTGTTGATTCTGTTGCTGCCCTTGTTCCTAAGGCTGAACTAGATGGTGAAATGTCTGATCAACAAATTGGTTTACAAGCAAGGTTAATGTCTAAGGCTCTAAGGAAGTTAAATGGAATTATATCAAAAACTAATACAATAGTTATATTTATAAATCAGTTGAGGGAAAAAGTAGGGGTTATATTTGGAAGTCCTGAAATAACAACTGGTGGAAGAGCTTTAAGATTCTACTCTTCAGTTCGGATTGAAGTTAGAAAAGGTGAAGTAATTTCTACTAATGGAGAAGCTAGTGCAAATAAAATAAAAGTAAAAATTGTTAAAAATAAAGTTGCACCACCATTCAAAACTTGTCAAATTGTCATTAATTATAATAAAGGTATTGACCAAGAGTTAGAAATAATTGAAATGGCAACACTTTATAATGTAATTAATAAGTCTGGTGTTTGATACTCATATAATGACGAGAAAATAGGTCAAGGTAAAGATGCTGTTAGAGAATGATTTAAGAAAAACCCTGAAAAATATAATGAAATATATTTAAAACTTAATGATGCTATGAAACTATAATATTAAACATAATTTAAGTAAATAACAAAAACACCTTTTCCAGGTGTTTTTGTTATTTACTAAATAAAAAGTTTATCTTCTAAGTAAATTAATGTAAAATCAATATGTTGTAATTATTATTGCAATATCCACGCTTTATAGGATTGGAGAATACAATGCTAGAAGCAAATGAAATTATTAGAGACGAATCATATATTATGGTAATTATAATATTATTCCTAGTTGTTATTGCTATATCAATAGCGCTAATAGTAGTATTAAATTCTCGTCGCCGTAAATATGTTATGCAAAAAGCAAAAGACGAAGCAAATGAACTAAAATTTAAGATAATAGCGGAAGCAAAAAAAGAGATTGCTCAAAGTAACTTTGAGGCAAAAAACAGCATTCAAAGAAGGAATAATGAAATCCTTCTTAAAGAGCAGGAATTAGATTTACAAAGAGAAGAAGTTATTATTAAGATTAACGATATAAATATTAATAAGCAATATATCTTAGAAGAGAAAATAAATATTAATAATATAAAAAATGACTTATTATTAAAGGAAAAAAAAGCAATAGCACTTCTTGAAAAAGCGAGTAATTTTACAGCTGAACAAGCTAAACAAGAACTTCTTAATTTCATTGAAAGCAATTATTTTAATGAACTTTCAGAAAAGATAAAAGAAAAAGAAGATATGTTAAAATTCAAGTCCAAGGAGGTTGCTTCAAGAATGTTAATTGATGCTATGCAAAAATGTAATATTGAAGTAACTACTGATAAAAACACTACTATTTTTGATTTAGATGACGACTCATGAAAAGGTAAAATTATTGGTAAAGAAGGAAGAAATATAAAAACTTTTCAGATGTATTGTGGAGTAGATATAATTGTTGATGATACTCCAAATAGAATTATTATTTCTTCATTTAATCCGATTAGAAGGGAAATTGCTTTTCAAGTTTTGAGCCAACTAGTTAAAACTGGGAGAATTCAACCTGCTTCAATTGAAGAACAAATTATTATTCAATCAGAAAAGTTGGAAAAAACGTTTGAAGAGATTGGATTTAAGGTTGCGGTTGATTTAAAAATTGTTAATAAAATTCCTAGTGAGATAATACATCTATTGGGTAAATTAAAGTATAGACAAAGTTATGGGCAAAATGCCTTACAACATTCTATTGAAGTTGGAAGAATTTCAAAAGAAATAGCTTCAAAATTAGAATTAAATAAAGAAACAGCATTAATTGCAGGGTTACTTCATGATATAGGTAAAGCAGTGGATTTTGAAGAAGAAGGAACTCATGTAAGTGTTGGTGTAGAAATATTAAAAAAACATAATATTGATCATGTTATTGTAAATGCAGTTCATTCACATCACGGTGACTGTGAAAAAGAAACAATTTATGCAGAAATAGTTGCTATTGCTGATGGAATTAGTGCAGCAAGACCAGGTGCAAGAAACAATGATGCTAAAGATTATTTTATTAGAATGGAAGAACTTGAGCAGGTTTGTCTTGAAGAGCAGGGGGTATCTAAAGTATATGTACTTCAATCTGGTAGACAAATTAGAGTTATAGTAAACCCTAATATAATAGATGATTATAGTTTGAAAAAACTTATTATTCAGCTTAGAGAGAAAATTAATAAAATAAATAAAACTCCGGGGGAAATTACTTTAACAATAATAAGAGAAAAACGTGAATCACTAAAAATTTAAGAAATATTACTATGTTATAATTTTAGAAGTAGGAGAAAATTATGGGTTTTGGAGATTTTTTAGCAAATAGAATGAAAAAGTCGATTGAAAAAAATTTAAAAAAAACGACTTTAAATGAAGAAAATATTAAAGAAGTACTAAGAGAAATTAGACTTGCATTTTTAGAAGCCGATGTTAATATTGATGTAGTAAAAACTTTAATAAAAAATATTGAACAAAAAGCACTTGGACAATACATTGAACAAGGTGTAAGAGCTGACCAACAAATGGTTAAACTTGTTCATGATGAATTAGTAGAAATATTAGGAAAAGTTAATAAGCCAATTGAAATTAACAAAAAACCTTCAGTAATAAT